>JBAXSK010000150.1:0-10389 GCA_037130765.1 Pseudanabaena sp. ELA607 | reverse complement strand
TCCCTTTATGCAAAGATCTCTAGGTGTTGCATTTCATCCTTGAATTGGCGTTGTAAAGAGGCTATCTTCAAAAATGCTGCTTTTAGATATGTAGAGTTTTGTTATAGTGACTTTAGCAATGCTGATCTCAGCAATGCCGATCTCAGAAATTGTAGTTTTGTTGGAGCAAAACTTATTGGAACTGTTTTCATAGGTTCTAATCTCAGTAATGTTGATTTCAGTAATGCCGAACTATATGGTAGTAAATTTGAAGGTGCTAATCTTAGTAACACTAATCTTAAAAATGCTAAAAACTTTGATAAAAACTTGCATAAAGATTTGAAGTTATGTAATACCACAATGCCTGATGGAACAATTGACAACTCTAATTGCGACACTAAAACGCAGTAACTGATTAGTGATCGTATCTCAGATAGTGCTAGGCGATCTAGTGATTAATTGCGATCAATCTTCTACGTCCACGCCGCCGCACGGATCACTATCTCCAATACTGGAAAGAGCGACTTTTAGATGCTCTGGATTTATCTACAGGCGATCGGATGACAGCACTAAAATTAAAATACGTTAAACACATCGGGATTTAGTAGTATACTAGGAGTAATACATACTTAAAAAATTTCTGCATGGAGATTAATTGGTTTATTCCAACCCATGGCGATGGTCGATTCCTTTCTTCTTCGGAACAAGCAAGACCAACCTCTCTGGGATATCTGTCATCCGTGGCGCAAGCAGTTGATACTTTGGGCTATAGTGGCGCATTGTTACCAATTGGACGTAGTTGTGAAGATGCTTGGATCGTTGCGGCTACGTTGGCTGCTCTTACGAAAAGGATGCGGTTCCTAGTTGCACTGCGTCCTGGCGGTATATCACCAACTATTGCTGCACGCATGGCATCTACCCTAGACCGACTGGCTGACGGCAGAATCGCCATCAATGCTGTTACAGGTGCGGATCGCCATGAAATGCAAGGTGATGGGGTTTACCTTCCCCACGATGAACGCTACGAACTAACCAATGAATTTCTTGAGGTTTGGCGGGGTGTACTCAGTGGCAACAAAGTGAGTTTTCATGGCAAACATATTAATATTGACGAAGCTGAATTGTTGTTCCGTCCCATTACCAAACCTCATCCCTCTATCTACTTTGGCGGTTCATCAGATGCTGCTCTATCGATTGCGGCAAAACATGCAGATGTATACCTTAGTTTTGGAGAACCTCTAGAGCAAGCCCAAGAAAAAATTGAGCGTGTGCGTCAATTAGCAGCACAGGAAGGTCGCAAGATTCGCTTTGGTATTCGCTTTCATGTAATTGTTCGCGATACCGAGACAGAAGCATGGGAGGCTGCTCAAACTCTGATTAGCAAAGTGACTCCATCGGATATTACGAAAGCACAAGCCAACTTAAAGCGTTATGAGTCGGTCGGTCAGCAGCGAATGCAAGCCTTGCATGATGGAGATCCTTCACGTCTATTACTTGCCCCCAATCTTTGGGCAGGAATTGGACTAGTCAGGGGCTATGCGGGTACAGCCCTTGTGGGTGATGGCGATGCTGTAGCTAAGAGAATTCTCGAATATATCAATATTGGATTTGATACGTTTATATTTTCGGGATATCCACATCTTGAGGAAGCCTATCGTTTTGCCGACTTGGTTTTTCCTCGCTTAGGTTTTGGCGCAAATAAAAATAGTGAAGGTGAAATCCTAGCACACCATATTCCCTCTAAGGCAACAGCTTTAGCTGTGTAGCTATTGGCAATTTGCCCTGTTCTCGCTGCACCAACTATTCCCTTTTTCAATAAAAGCATCACGATTAAGATAACAATCACAATATGACATTCACTGCTACTCATTCTACTTACGATCCCACCCTCTTTGCAGGTGTGGCAAAGTACTACAGCCAATATCGTCCCCGCTATAATGACGATCTCTATCAATTACTAATCCAAGAATTTCAACTAGATGGCACTGGACGCTTGCTCGATCTTGCCACTGGCACTGGACTAATTGCGATCGCCCTCAGTCCACATTTTCAGGAAGTAATCGGACTTGATCCCGATCCTGAAATGCTGCGAGAAGCCCAACAAGAAGCCGAACTCGACAATATTCACAATATCCAATGGGTTAATACGCAAGCAGAGAACCTCTCAGCAGAATTGGGAGAATTTCGTCTGATTACCATTGGTCGCGCCTATCACTGGTTCGATAAACCCAAGGTGTTGAAACTTGCTAGCGATCGCCTAATTCAAGGCGGCGGTATCGCCCTCACCTACAGTCATCAAGATATTTGGCATAGTACAGAACTTTGGAAAATCAAGGTTCTAGAAGTTGTCAAAAAATATCTTGGTGAAAAGCGTCGTGTTGGCAATGGCACAATTGAGAACCTTGATGCCACCTATGCCGAACTGCCAAGACTACTAGAACAATCAGGTTTCACTGCTCCAGAACTCAAGACGATCATCATCGAGAAGGTTTGGACAATTGATAGCTGGGTTGGGTATCTCTACTCCACCGCTTTTTGTCGTCCTGACTATTTTGGCGATCGCCTAAATGAGTTTGAGCAAGAGATGCGCGAGACCGTCGCTAATCTCTTCCCATCAGGTGAATTTATCGAACAAATTCCCTTTGA
This sequence comes from Pseudanabaena sp. ELA607, assembly GCA_037130765.1. Taxonomy (GTDB): domain Bacteria; phylum Cyanobacteriota; class Cyanobacteriia; order Pseudanabaenales; family Pseudanabaenaceae; genus JBAXSK01. Next base: position 7,764 of record JBAXSK010000150.1, on the reverse strand, counting down.
TGTTTACCTTGCCCATAAAAAATAAAACTCTCACCCCCTAGCCCCTCTCCTGCGAGAAAGGGGCTAGGGGTGAGGGGCTTAATAACTGCTACTTAAACAATTTCTCAATTAAAATTACTATGTTGAAATCCTTTACGCGCTCTTTCCCGAAACTGAACCTTATCAAAAGTACCACCATCCGCTTTGCCGCAGGCTTAACCCTAACCTTTGCCGTTGTATCCTGCACTCCTACCTCAAATCCCACCGCTACTTCCCCTAGCTCTAGCGCAAACAACCCAGCCGCAACACCTACCCAGAGTATCGTGTTAAGGATTGGACATCAGAAATTCGATCCTTTAACGCTGGTTAAAAACAAGGGCAAATTAGAAGCTCGCCTCAAACCTCTAGGTGTCACGGAAGTTAAATGGATAGAATTTCCTTCTGGACCTCCCCAAATGGAAGCATTAGCTGCGGGTAGTATTGATATTGCGCGAACAGGGGATGCACCGCCGATTCCTGCACAAGCCGCAGGTTCTAACTTTGTCTATGTGGGAACTAGCGCCCCCAAAGATAGTAGCTCAGCTTTGCTAGTCAAGGAAAATTCTCCGATTAAAACCATCGCCGATCTCAAGGGTAAAAAAGTCGCTTTTGCGAAGGGTTCTAGTGCTAATTATCTAATTGTTAAAATCCTCGAATCAGAAGGCTTAAAATGGGAAGATATTACTCCCGTCTATCTCTCCCCTGCTGATGCCAGAGCCGCCTTTGAACAAGATAATGTCGATGCTTGGGTGATTTGGGACCCATTCTATGCTTTGGTACAGTCTAAAACCCCTGTGCGCGTGATCCGTGACAGTAGAGGACTTGTTTCCAACCGTGACTTTTATCTCGCTCCCAAATCCTTTGCTGAGAAAAACCCCAAAATCATTGAGGCAATTCGTGCCGAGACTGAAGAAGTTGCGACTTGGGCCAAAGCGAATCCCGATCAAGTTGCGGAGTTCTTGTCACCCTTACTCAAAATCGATAAGCCGGTTCTCCTCACTGTCACTAATCGCCGTACTTATGGTTTTGAGACAATCCCCCCTGCTGTTGTTGCCGAGCAGCAGGAGATCGCTGATTCGTTCTATAAGCTGAAATTGATTCCGAAAGAAATTAAAGTCTCGGAAGTAATTTGGCAAGCTCCTAAATAACCCTCACCCCCCAGCCCCCTCTCCTGTTGTGAGAGGGGCAATAAATTTTATTGATGGAAAAATATGACCCAAGATTATTTAGAAATTGCCACTGAATCTGTCAAAAAATTAGCTGCTGAATTTGCGACAACCGCTATAGAACGCGATAAAGTTGGTGGTACACCCAAATATGAACGTGATCGCATCCGTGATACTGCGCTACTAAAAATTGCTATTCCTAAAACTTATGGTGGTTATGGATTGCCTTGGCATGAAGTATTTAGAATTAGTCGCGAATTTGCCAAGGTTGATAGCGTGATCGCCCATGTCTATTCCTATCACCACCTTGGCGTAACGATTCCCCACATATTCGGTTCTACGGAACAGAAAGAGAAATTTTATACCGAAACCATCAACAATAATTGGTTTTGGTGTAATGCTCTCAATCCTCTAGATCGGCGGGCAACTCTAACTAGAAATGGTAATATCTGGCTCTTAAATGGTATTAAAAGCTTCTGTTCTGGCTCTAAGGATTCCGATATTCTCCCCATCACGACTGTAAATCAGGAAACCTCAGAACTAACAGTACTTGCAATTCCCACAAATCGTGAAGGTGTGACTATTCATGATGATTGGGATAATATTGGGCAGCGTCAAACCGATAGTGGCAGCATTAGCTTTGAGCAAGTAGAAGTATTTCCCCAAGAAATATTTGGTAATCGTAGTCAAAGTGATCGCCCATTTAAAACGATTCGTGCTTGCTTGACACAGTTAAATTTAGCAAATATTTATCTAGGTATTGCAATCGGAGCTTTTGAAGCAGCAAGAGAATATACCCAAACCCAAACTCGACCATTCCTAAATACAGGGGTAGATTATGCTACGCAAGATCCTTATATTCTCGAAAAGTATGGTGATATGTGGGTAAACCTACAGGCAACAGAAGCGCTTACGGATCGTGCAGGATTGGCATTACAAGCAGCATGGGAGCAGGAATGGGATTTGACTGCTCAACAACGCGGCGAAACGGCAATCGCGATCGCCACTGCGAAAGTTGCGGCTCACAAAGTTGGCTTAGATGTGACTAGTCGTATTTTTGAAGTGATGGGTGCGAGATCAACTTCTGCTAAATATGGCTTTGACCGCTATTGGCGAAATTTGCGAACTTTTACGCTACACGATCCTGTGGAATACAAAATCAAAGCAATCGGTGATTGGGCGCTTAATCATCAAATTCCCAATCCTAATTTCTATCTCTAAAAACCAAAAAGACACGCTGTAACCATCCTTTTGGTTATCTTAGTTTGCTCGAAAAAATTTTAAAGAAAACTCTAAATGTCTTCTAGGTGACTTGACTTACTTGCGATCGTAAATTAATCTACGGTAACAACACAAAGATACGGTAGATTTTATTGATCGCCAAAGAAAACAAATGTTCAAAGATTTTCTAGGACTAGACATAATTGCAAATGCCCTGCTAGCAAAATTCACCAGATCCACATTGTTAAACAGTAGCTAAATACTTACTTAGCAAGGTTTAACACATTTTTAAACTAAATTGAGGAGTATAAACAATGTCCAATAGAAGAAATCTAAATCGCAGAAGAAAATCAGGATTGCTTAGCCGTAAGCGATTCACAGGTTGGTTGTTATCGTTTATGGCAGTTTTTGCAGCTTTCGCGCTCAATAGTTGCAGCAATCCCCAACAAACTGCTACACCTAGCGCCCAACCTAATGCTGCCAATTCACCTGCACAAGTCAGCAAACCTGCAATAATCAAGCTGGACTATGCCTATTACAACCCTGTTAGCTTAGTTCTCAAAGAGAAGGGATGGCTAGAAGAAGACCTTAGCAAAGATAATGTCAAAGTGGAATGGGTCTTAAGCCAAGGCAGTAACAAAGCTTTGGAATTCTTGAATGGCAGTAGTCTTGACTTCGGCTCTACGGCTGGCGCGGCGGCTTTGATTGGTAAAGCAAATGGTAATCCGATCAAATCAGTTTATGTCTATTCTAAACCTGAATGGGCTGCTCTCGTAGTTGGGGCAAATTCTTCAATTAAATCTGTTCCTGAACTCAAGGGTAAGAAAATTGCGGCAACTCGTGGAACCGATCCATTTATCTTCTTGCTCCGTGCTTTGGATAAATTTGGTCTGACTGATAAGGATGTGGAAATTGTGCCATTGCAGCACCCTGATGGTCGCGCCGCCCTTGAGAAAGGCGATGTCGATGCATGGGCAGGACTCGATCCCCACATGGCAAAATCTGAAGTGGAGCAAGGGTCTAAGCTGTTCTTCCGTGAGACTTCCTTTAATAGCTACGGTGTGCTGAATGTACGCGAAGCCTTTGCGAAGGAATATCCTGAATATATTACAAGGGTTCTGAAAGTTTACGAAAAAGGAAGAGATTGGGCAATTAAGAATCCTGCGGAATTCAAGCAGATCTTGATTAAGGCTTCTAAGCTTACGGATGCAGTAGCGGCTAAGCAATTGGAGCGTACTGATCTTACTAATTCTGCGATCGGTGAAGATCAGAAAACTGTTATTTTGGCGGCTGGTGATGTCCTCAAAAAGAGTGGTGTGATTAAGCCTGATACTGATGTGAAGAAGGTTGTGGATGATTTGATTGATCCGCAGTATTCGGCGAAATTGTCGGCGAAGTAACCCCCTCTAACTCCCCCTTTTTAAGGCTACGGTGTACACACAAGTCAAAAAACTGTGCACACAAGTCGTGAAACCATTGCAATACAAGGTTTTTATCGACATTTACTTATTCTCAATAGTGCAAGGCTTATTGAGAATGCCGAATGAGAAATCAAGGTTTCAAGAGCCTAAAATTTCTCAATTCAGCGTTAAACCCAATCTGGGTGGACTTGTGTGTACACGGCAGCTTTTTAAGGGGGAGAACTTAATTTGGTTCCCTCTGCTTTGCAAGGGGAGGGTTAGGGAGGGGTTCTAAAATAACTTTAATACATAGCAACAAATATTATGAGTAGTTCTCTATCGCCCAAGCAAATAAATGAAGAATTTAGAGATAAACGATCGCTTAATTTACTAACACAAATAGAGCGATCGCTAAATAAACTCGGCTGGTTTAAAGGCGCGATCGTGCCAGTAATTTTGCTGATTATTTGGGAAACTGCTTCTAAATCAGGATGGGTTGCACCAAACCTGTTGCCAGCACCATCGACGGTGTTAGGGACAATTAACGACCTAGCCAAATCTGGTGATCTCTGGAAACATATTGGTATTACCCTTTATCGCGTATTTTGGGGATTTCTGATTGGCGTTGGAGTTGCGACGGTTTTAGGTGCGATTACAGGCTATTCCAAAATTGTGCATGACCTCATCGATCCCTTATTGCAATCGCTGCGGAGTATTCCATCACTAGCGTGGGTTCCCCTGTTTTTATTATGGATGGGAATCCAAGAAACGCCACGCATTGCCCTAATTGCTGTGGGTGTATTTTTTCCTGTTTATTTAAGCCTGATGAGTGGAATTCGTTCGGTCGATCGCAAACTTGTGGAAGTTGGCAAAATCTACCGCCTAACAGGATTACAGCTAATTCAACGAGTCTTCTTACCCGCCACAATTCCCGATTATATCGTGGGATTGCGTGGTGGCTTGGGTTTAGGCTGGATGTTTGTGGTGGCAGCGGAAATGACAGGCGCGAGTCAGGGTTTGGGATATCTACTCGTTGATGGACAAACTACGGGTCGCCCAGAGCTAACCATCGCTAGCATTTTGCTATTCGCCGTATTAGGGAAACTTACCGATGGCGCAATCGCTTTGTCATCGAAAAAACTTCTCCATTGGCGCGATGCCTATGGACAGCATTAAGGAGGAAAACCATGCTCTTAATTGAAGGATTACATAAGCGATTTAGTAACGGATTTGTGGGCTTAGAGTCGGTCGATCTCTCGGTCAATAAGACAGAAATCGTCAGCTTGATCGGAACCAGTGGCTGTGGCAAAAGTACGCTTTTACGCATCATTGCGGGGCTAGACTTTCCCACTCGTGGCACGGTTCGCATCGATGAACAGATGATCACGAAGCCTCATTCTGATATCAGTATTATTTTCCAAGAAGCGCGACTGATGCCTTGGTTGACGGTTTGGGAAAATATTCAATTCGGTTTACAGCATTTACCGAAAACCCAACGCAATCTCTTAACGGGTGAAATCATTGCCAAAGTTGGCTTAACGGAATTTGCGAAGGCTTTACCAAGACAGCTATCGGGAGGTATGGCGCAGAGAGTGGCGATCGCTCGCGCCCTTGTGACTAATCCTTCGATTCTGCTCCTTGATGAACCCTTTAGCGCCCTTGATGCCTTTACCCGCTTGAGTTTACAGGATCATCTCTTGGAAATCTGGAGCTATGCTCAACCAACAATGATTCTGGTGACTCACGATGTCGAGGAAGCAGTGATGCTCAGTGATCGCGTAATTGTGATGCGTGGCAATCCCGGCCGCATTCATCAGGAATTTGTGATCGACTTGCCGCGCCCTCGTAAGCGTACCAATCAACAGATTCAATATTGGAAAGAGCGACTTTTAGATACTTTAGATTTATCCATAGGCGATCGCTTAACGGTTGAAGTCTAAATCTATCCCCAATTTTATAGTAGCGTTTTGTTACCAATTGGTCGTAGTTGCGAGATACTTGAATCACTGCGGCTACGCTAGTTGCTCTTACTAAAAGGATGTGGTTCCTAATTGCACAGGAAGTTTGGTAGACAAGGAAGATTCGCTAATTAAAACCGTAGCTGATAAAATCTCTCTTTTAATAACAATGGGTTAAGACTCTTGTTATTAGAATTTAGGCAATACAAACTCCAAAAACAGTTTTTAGCAGAATGTTGTCCGAAATGCTTTCAGGGCTTCGAGAGGTGATGTACTTGAAATACACTGCTGTAACGTTAATAAGTCCATATTTAGCAAAAATTTGCTGACTGAGGATTTTTTATATTGGAAACTGCTGTAAACTCCAGATTCAAGCTAAATCCTGTACTAAGTTTCCAGATTTAGGAAAGCGACAGATTCCACATGGCTGGTTTGCGGGAAAAAATCAATCGGTTGTACTTCCACTAATTTATACAATCCATCGGCACAAAAACGCTCTAAGTCACGGGCTTGGGTTGCCGCATTGCAACTCACATAAACAATTCGCGGCGGGGCATACTCCCGTAAATATTGAATTACTTTGCTTTCACAGCCTTTGCGGGGGGGATCAAGAATTACCACATCAGGACGCGCTGTCAATTCAGAAAGTAACTCTTCTACTTTTCCGGTGTAAAATGTCGCGTTATTGATGTCATTGAGTTGAGCATTTCGTTCCGCTTGAGCCGTAGCTTGGGGTTGAATTTCCATCGCAATCACTTGCCTAACATACTGAGCTAAAGGCAGCGCCAGAGTACCAATACCGCCATAGGCATCTAATAATATTTCTTTACCGGTCAGGGCTAGGCGATCCCGCAACAGATAAACCATCTTTTCTGCTTGTTCGGTATATACTTGAAAGAATGTATCGCCACGCAAATGGAAAGTTAACCCCGCAAACTCTTCCACGAGATAATCCCGTCCCGTAATACATAGAGTCTCTTTGCCAAAAATCACATTAGATTTCTGCGGTTGATGATTCAGTAAAACGCCAACTAAATTAGGATACCGCTGCTGCCATAGTTCCGCTTGAGTGGCTAATTCTGGTAAATTGCGTTCTTTACTGACTAGGGTTAAAAGCACTTCTCCGGTTCTGCGCCCAATGCGTAACCCTAAATGACGTAAGGCTCCTTCATGGGTGATTTCGTTATAAATTGTCCATCCCCGCCTTTCTATATCAAATTTCACTTCGGCTAAAAATGGATCAAGGCGCTGATCTTGCACAGGGCATTGATTGAGATTAATTAATTTATGGGAACCTTTCTGATAGTAGCCAGCTTTCACTTTGCCATCAGTGGCTAATCGCAGGGGATAGGTGGCTTTGTTGCGATAAAACAAATCATCATCGGCGGGCAAAATGGGCTGCATCACAGTGGCGAGATGATCGGGGCTGAAATTGCCAATCCGTTGCAGTGCTTGAATGACTTGATTTTGTTTATGCTCTAGTTGTAAGCCATAGTCTACGGTTTGCCACTGGCAGCCACCGCATTTGTCAGCCACAATACAGCGCGGTCTGAGGCGATAGGGCGAAGGACGTAAGATATTGAGAATCTCGCCCAGGGCAAAGGTGGGTTTAACCTGAGTTAATTTAACTTGCAGCCGATCTTGGGGCACAGTATTGGGCACAAATACCACCATCTCCTCATACCGGCCCACGCCATCGCCACTGTCCGCGAGATCCGTAATGGTGAGGCTGATTACTTGCCCGCGTTGGAGAGTGGTTTTGAGCATAGGATTGATTCTATTCGCCGGTTAAATCGGACAATTGGGAGTGAATTTCGAGAATGGATTTTTGAGGGTTAATTTGGGAGAATTATTGACAGCAATTAGCTAATAGTTCAGTAATCAAAAAAGTATTTCTGAAAACATTGCTACTACTTCAATCCCCTTAATCCTCTTGTTTAAGGAGGGCAATTGGGTCTGGGTATAGCGCTCAACCATACCAGTTTTGCGAATTTGATCAAT
>JBAXSK010000015.1:0-34380 GCA_037130765.1 Pseudanabaena sp. ELA607 | reverse complement strand
CCTTTTTTAGGGGGGCTAGGGGGAATCTCCGTTATAGTTTGAGAACTTTAGGCGGAATATACTGGTGATACTGTTCAGGGATACTTTGTTTGAGCCAGTTTTGCACCATTTGAAATTGCGTTGCCGTCCATGCTGCACCGCCAAGGATGACCACCCCTAGAACCAGCCAAAGCCAAATGGAAACCTTCGGCTTTACCTTTAGAGTTACTTCAGGTTCGGGGTTATAGTTGGGTGCAAGGGCTAAAGCGCCCGCTGCTGCTTCCGGTTGATCTGATGGGTCTTGATCATCTTTTTGAGGCGCTGTGTCTTCGGTGGGTTCCTCATCAAAGATGGTGGGGACAGTCACATCATCATCGGTTTCGGCATCTTCTTTAGGATCATCTAGGGCAAATTTACACCGCATCAAGGCCACAGTGATATTGTCGTGACCATTACGGGCATTAGCTTCTTGGATGAGTTGGGTGCAGCCTTGCCCCAGGGAATAATTTTCCGTCAAAATGGGGCGTAAATGACTCTCATAGATTTCCGTGACGCGATCAAAATCACTCAAACCGTCGGAACAGAGCAATAATAAACAATCTTCATCGAGCCAAAACCTTTGCACCCGTGGATAGAGCATATCGGAACTGCGCGTACCCAGGGCTTGAATTAGCGCCCCGCCGTCCATGCGCTGGGAAGAATAACTGTAGAAGTTGTAACCTAAAACGGTTTCGCGGGTCGATACATCATCATCAAGGGTCATTTGATAGAGATGCTCAGAACCAACGTAATAAGCGCGGCTGTCTCCTACATGGACTAAATAGACTTCATGGCGTTTAACCCCTAAAGGGCGCGGCACGACAGCCATCACTAAAGTTGTACCCATGCGTTGCTGGGCTTGCCGTTGTTGTTTGTCATTTTGGGCCACCAGCAGGTTATTCACCATGTGCACGATATGTTCCAACTGCTTGGTAAAACCCGCTGGGGAAAAATCCGGATCTTGCTCCACATTAGCCAATAGGATGCGGATTTGCTCCTCAAGGGTTTGGATCGCCAGGGAACTAGCCACCTCGCCGCCTTCGTGCCCACCTAAACCATCACAAATAATCGCCACCCGATCCCGCAGAATTTCTTTCTGTTGAGAGCGTTTTTGTCTCTTGTGGTGCGGATAACAGGCATCTTCATTGTGATCGCGCCTTGTGCCAATATCGGTAGCACTTCTCATTCTGATGCTGAGGGGTTGGGACTCAGAATATTTGGCGGCAATCAGATCAATTTGATTAATGGCTTCAGGTAACTTATATTCGCCACGACCCAAAGCATAGAAAAATTCTGACAGGGGTTCTTGGATGGCAGCGGCAATATGATCAACGAAATGATCGCGCCAGTAATCGCCGAGATCGGTCAAATCAGGCGGCGGCAAATCTTCCCGTAATTCTAAAATTCTGATCCATCCCCCATCAACCCGCACACAGTTTTCATCCAGCAAAGTGCAACACACCTGCTGTTCCGCAAATGGCTGCCATAGTCCTAAGATTTGACTGATCATCTTCAGTTGGCGCAACGGCGTGGCTGTTTGCCATTGGGTCGCCATAGTGGGTAACAGTTGCCCATCTTTATGTAAAGCCGCTTGTTCGAGTAACAGAATATCCGTGCCATTTAAACCATCATCGCCAAAGCGCAACAAACCATAGGGGCGCGGCAGATTTAACAACAGGCGCGATAACTTGAGATAAGCAACGACAAGAGAGGGAAACTCATCTGGTAATTCGGGGAGATCATGGCCATGGGTATCAATTACCACTTGGGAGTGGACGACTTGATAGCGGTCATTGACCATAGATCCCGGTATGTAGATCTTCGGGTCTAAGTTTGTCGCCCAGAGATAGGTGGTTGGTTGCCCCTGTATATCCATGATTCGCTGAAATAAATTATGTTTAACAGAATGTTTAACAGATAGGTCTAACAGATATATTTCACAAAGATGTTTGATGAAAGTGTTTGATGAAAACGTTTTAGAGAAATGCTGCCTAAAAACGCTGTCAAAAAATATTTCCTCGTATGCCAAGCCTTGCCCTAGAGGTTGGATTTGGCGCAGGCATGGTTTAACCTTACGGCCATAATTAGTCTATGGTATACGGACAAAATGATTAATCTTGATCTATGGTGGGCCACAGTTTAGGCATTAAGTTACTTAAATCATGATTATTATTCATGGTTATTTCTGATGATTTGCTGCTTGGGTATACTTTGGCATATTTTGCCAGCCTTGCTGAAGCAAAAAAGGCAACATAATTGATCCAAGTGGATCAAGCTAAGATGCAACTATTACTGTAGGCGTTTTACTAAAATTCAGATCCGATTGCTATAGTCTTGATCATAGGTTGTGTCACCTTGGCGGTTGCTGTTGGGCATGGCTTTGTTCTTGCCTCAATCCATAGATTAAGTTTGCCTCTGCCGCACTAAGTTTTAACCCAATTTTTGCCCTAATTGTCAGAATCTGCCCTTGAGTGCTTATGAAGTTTGATTTAAGTCCCAGAGAGCAAAAAGTGCTACACGCCACGGTTGCTCACTACATCATGACAGCGGAGCCAGTTGGTTCTAAGGTACTGACGGCAGAATATGGGTTTGATATTAGTGCCGCAACAATTCGTCATGTGATGCAAATGTTGGATCGCAGTGGTTTACTCTATCAACCCCATACCTCGGCGGGGCGCGTGCCGTCTAATTCCGGTTATCGGGTTTATGTGGATGAACTAATTGATCCGCTGCAATATGGGGCGGCTAGTGCTAGTGCCTTTAATGGTAATAGCTTGATTGGTAATAATTGGCATACTATTGGCGGCACTAATGGGGCTTTAGGTGGTGTGGTGGGTCAGCGCACCCTTGAAGTGTTATTGCGGGAAGTAGCCCAGATTTTAGCCACCATTAGCGGCTGTGTGGCTATGGTCACTGCGCCCAACTTACAGGCAACACGAATCCGCCATCTGCAATTGGTGCGGGTTGAAGGGCAAAAAGTCATGGCGATCGCGGTTAATGATGCCTATCAAACTGCGTCGGTATTGGTGGAGTTACCAGCGACGATTAGCGCCACTATAGAGCCTGAGGTTTTGGATGCCGAGTTAGGGATTTTGAATAATTTCTTAAATTTGCATTTGCGGCAGCGGCGCTGGTCTGAGGTTAATGAAAATTTACAGTGGGACGAGTTAGATCGCGAATTTCGGCGTTATAGCGATTTATTACAACAGGTGTTAACTCAGTTAATGCATTTGTCAGTGCCTGTGGCTTTTGGCGAATTGTTTATTAGTGGCTTAACCGAATTATTGCGCCAGCCAGAATTTAGCAATCTGTCGCAATTACAAATGGTGATGCAGTTACTAGAAAATGGGCGTAATGATCTGCTGACTATCATGCCGCCGCTGAGTAGTAAGCCCCTGCATCAATCACTTCATAGTGTCACAACTACTAATCTAGGACATAATTCTCAGGTAAGTGTGCAAATTGGTAGTGAAATTCCCTTGGAGCCAATTCAAAATTGCACATTTATTTCTAGCCCTTATAATTGTGATGATTGTCCCGTAGGCGTGGTGGGTATTTTGGGCCCAATGCGTCTAGACTATCAGCGAGCCATTGCCGGAGTCCAGGCAGCAGCCGATTACTTATCAGAATCGATTAGCCATTGGTAATTTATTTTTCTAACATAAAAATTTTAATTATAAAAATATTGTACAAAACTACTATATAAATCGTTATTATATAAATTTGGTCAGACTCAGATGCCACAGTGGACAGCCTTAGCCCAGAAATTAGCGCCCCAGTTTGCTGGATTAGAACTTATTCATGACCTCCCCCAAGTCACGAAGCTTTCTGAGGATTATTTTCGGTTTAGTCCGATCTTGACAACGCAGCTATCAGGTAAGGTGGCAGATTTGGTGGTGCGCCCCACGGATGAGTCGGGGGTGATTCAAGTGGCGCGGGTTTGTGTGGCGGAAAAAGTGCCGCTGACAGTGCGGGGTAGTGGTACAGGCAATTATGGGCAGTGTGTCCCTATGGCGGGGGGCGTGGTGTTGGATATGTCCCGCTATCAGGGTATTGAATGGCTCAAACCTGGTTTAGCGCGGGTGGCGGCGGGGACGAAAATTGCCATGATTGACCAACAAGCCCAAGCCATTGGCTGGGAAACGCGGATGGCTCCTTCAACATTGCGTAGTGCTACCATTGGCGGTTTTATTACTGGGGGGAGCGGTGGCATCGGTTCCTTACTGTATGGCCAATTAGCGGATCGGGGTAATGTGCGGGCGGCGCGAATTGTTACCCTCGAAGATGAGCCGCAAATCATCGAATTACGGGGTTATGAAGAGATTTCCCAAATTAATCATGCCTATGGGGTTAATGGGATTATCACCAGTTTAGAAATTCCTTTAGCTCCAGCCTATCCTTGGGCAGAATATGCGGTAACATTTGCGGATTTTATGACTGCGGTGCGGTTTGGCATTGAGTTAGGTAAATGTGATGGCATTATCACCAAAATGATCAGCATTCATGGCGATCCCATTCCGCAATTTTTCTCCGCATTAAAAAGCCATTTACCAGCCCATCATCACTGTGTTTTAGTGATTGCGGCGGAGTCAGACTATGAACCGATGGCGGAATTAGTGACGTTATTTGGCGGCACAATTACCTACGAGAAATCTTCCCAAGAAGCTGGCAAAGGGATTAGCTTGGTGGAATTTTCTTGGAATCATACTACTTTGCACGCTCGCTTAGCCGATGGCAATTTCACTTATTTGCAAAGCATATTTAGCAATGATCCCGATTTGCAGACTTTAGCCCATTTGCATGAGCATTTTGGGGATGAAATTTTACCCCATTTAGAATTAGTGAAAGTCCATGGTCAAGTTACGTTATTAGGCTTGCAATTGGTGCGTTATACCACCGAAGCACGGTTAAATGAAATCATTGCTTACCACGAAGCCCAAGGGGTGATGATTGCTAATCCTCATACTTATATCCTCGAAGATGGCGGGCGCAAAGTGACTGATCCGGCTCAGTTAGCTTTTAAACAAAAAGTTGATCCCTATGGTTTGCTCAATCCGCAAAAAATGCGTGGTTGGCGAAATATAGTCATTTAAAATTATTTTGGTACATTAAAAGCACTTGACCACCCCCCGCCTACGGCGTACCCCTCCAAGGGAGGGGAATTACAGAGAAGATTAAAATTCCCCTCCCTTGGAGGGGTGGCAGGCTTTGCCTGACGGGGTGGTGCTACTTATGCCTTTAAGCCGTGCCATTCTTACTTTGATTGACTATAAAATTACGAATTAGGAATTACAAATTACGAGCCATGCTAGTTTTGGGTTTGGCAGTTTTAGCGGGTGCTGGATAATAATCGGGATCATCAGTCAGGGGCGGCGTTAACCAGAATCTAAGGGTATACAAAACTAATTCCCTAAATTCAGCCCAGATCATTTCGGTTTGCATATAAGCTTGACCACTGAAGAAGAGATATTCTAGCTTGAAGCGAAATTTACCCATAAAAATTGGGCAGCGATTAAAGGTAAATAAATTCGAGTTAGATGTATTAGAAGATAAGGGCATGACCCGCATAATCACATTGAGATTTTGATTGCGAAATGATAAAAAAGCCCGACTCGCTTCAATGGGGCTAGTAATTAATAAAATTCTGGTGTTGCGTTGTTCAGAATTGGGGACTATTTTCTTTTTTTGTAATTCTAAAACCGTATCTCCGGTAAAGCGCACCACACTACTTTTACTATCAATAATAATTGAACTACGGGGCACATTATTCGGCGCATTAGTCAGAAAAGAACACATCTGATCTGCCTCGCTAAAATCCACCGAATTAACCATTTCTGTGGTATTTTTGGGGTCTTGAAACATCCCTTCAAATCGACTGTCATACTTAAATTTCAACACATCACGGCGGATCATTTCTTTAGTGCGATTAGGCAATATTTCACCGCGAATTTGACAGGGATAAATTTTTTCACTATCTAAAACTCTGCCCCCACTCACTAAAATTAAGGGTTTACCATCCTGGGGCGAACCTTTCCAAATTCTGACCGCTTCAATTAAACGATTTTGCACCGAAGCTGGCGCAGCCATCACAATAATCAAATCATAGCGATCCCGTTGAATGGTGAGCCGATCCGCTTCGGTCAGATTCTTGACTGAGCGCCGATAGGACTGCTCGATTGCGCCATTAGCTTGCTCCCCCAAATAACAAACTAAAATTTCCGCAAAAAAGTTATTACTTGCAATAGCCAACACTATAGCCACAAGGGTTACTTGTCGTAATAAATTATTAAACTTTTTTTGCGTATCTTTATTATCAACCTTATCACCACTTTTAAATTTAAGACCCCCCAGCGGTTTAAGATGAATTGTCCCCCAAATTAAGGCTAATCCAGTAATTGTAAAAGGGAAATTCATAATATCAAGCATCAATCGGGGGACTGGCTGCTCGACAAAACGAAAATAACTAAAGGCAATAAATACAATTGCCCCGAAAATAATTAGCCCTAAAATGCGAAACCATTCCTTAGGAATTGCTTTGTATGCGGCAATTGCCACAGGCAAAACCAACACCCAAACCAGAATATTGATCAGTAGCTCGAACATCTTATTTGCCCAATCCTACTCAATACCCTGCCGCATCTAAGGCTCAAATGGTTATAGCTAATGCCATAACTAATCAAGGAATCACAAGCAATAATTTACCAGTAATAATTTTAAATAGTAATTTTTAAATGGTAATTCTTCAATAATAAATTCTAATGATTTCATTATTGCCTAGAGTAACCGTTCTAAACGGCGACGCATTTCCTCAATTACAGGATCTTCACTGACTATAAGATCATCATCGCTAGAAATGTTGCTCTGGGAATTATTTTGCCGTCTCGATTCTGCGGCTCTTTGCTGCTCTGGAGTCCAGTCCATCTCTTCCACATTATGCTCTGGGGGAAAGAAATTCATTTCATCAGCTTCCACCAGCTTCAACAAATGCCCCGCATCCCGACAAAATTCCTCTAATTCCGTCGAGTCAATTGGCTCAACTACTGGATTGAGAAAGTCTTGAGCTTCAAGTAAACCAGCATAACGAATGGCATCATCTTCTTCTAAAAAAGCCACCACGGTATCCCGATCTTGTACCTTGAGGGTATAGATACCTTCGTTTTCAGTATTCGGATTAAATAATAAAACCCAAACGCGCATAGTTTTTTGGTTAATATCTCTGGTGAATGATCATCATTTATGCTGTGAGCAGACCAGATGCCCGCCCCACAGGGATTTGCTGATTAATGTTTGTAATTCATGACTGCGCCTCATCAAGTCAGGAACGACTAGATGGCAGCACTATCTGGCGCTTTCATGTTCTTGGGCGATGATTGGCTGATTATTAGGCGAAAACTTACAGCGGCTCAAATGTACCGCCTGCCAGTCTACCCCATTTAGTTCCGCATGGGAAAAATCACAGTGATGCAACGAAGCATGGTCAAATTTAGCATAGGACAAATCAGCTTGCTTAAAAGTTGTGCCAATGCCATAGCGCAAACAGCGAAAAGTTTGCTGGAAAATTAAAATGGCGATCATACCTAAAATGGCCACTGTGCCTGCGATGACCATGCTAGTGCTAGCTAAATTTACCCTAGCCAACTGCAATACGGCATCTAAAAGGTTTAAGGTTAAGCTTTTGGCTCCCACCGCACCAAAAAACCCCGTCAAAAATGACAGAGCCACCGACACCGCCAACATCGTCCTTAATAAAACGGTGTGGCCATACAAAAAAGCTCCCGCAAAACTGATCGTAAAGGCAGCGGCAAATGTAGCCACGCCAATTTTAGCGAGATTCGGTAAAGCCGCCGTAATGATACCAGCTACTCCCATGGTTGATTTTTGCTGCACTTCTACCAGTAGATATAAAGTGACTGCGGTACTGACCAAGACACTAATTAACCCCACTGTCAAAGCAAACAACAGCGAGCCACAGAAAATTGCCCCCGTAGTCAGATATAGCTGCCGTTGGCTTTGACCAGCGCGGACGTGATTAAAATCTGCATCCTGCAAATTAGCGCGGCTGAAATCACAACCCCGTAAATCTGCGCCACTAAAGTTTGCACCCGCGAGATTTTGTCCCCGAAATGATCGATCCCGCAAATCTTGATTAGCAAAATTAAGCGATGCAGTCATAAAGCGATTAAGTCCTTTGGCTCCCTATTGAGGGCAGGTATTTGCAGCAGTTTTCTGATCTGGCCCAATACAGACGTTAGTGATTCAACCCTTGTAGCGCAGGCATCTGGACTGTCAATGACGTAACTTATGGGGACGCAAGACGCTGTAGGAGAAGTGTTTAGGGCAGTTCAACGGAAGTTGGTTTAGAAATATGTGGCAAGCCCCAGCCGAGTTTTTCCCGTAAGACATGGAAAAATTCCCCTTTGTGCAGGCGGACAAACCTAGCTGGATAGGAGGAGCGCTTCACTTTAACATGATTTTCGGGATAGACATAGCTACCAGCGTTACCATCGACGACTAACACCAAGCGATGCCGATTGGCAGGGGTAATCACCACGGTTTCGGTATTAGCAAAAACTAGGGCGCGGGAGGCCAAGGAATGGGGACAAATGGGAATTAGCTGAAATACGGGAATACCCGGCTCAATGACGGGGCCACCAGCGGATAAACCATAGGCAGTTGAACCAGTGGGTGTCGAAAGAATTACCCCATCGGCTGCCACATCTACGGGAGAATGTCGCCCAATTTTAACCTCGAAATGACACATACTCGTCAATGGTTCGCGGTGTAATACCATTTCGTTTAAGGAAAGAGCTTCCCAGCGTAACTCTTCACCCTTAAAAATTTGTACCATCATCATAGACCGCTGTTCCACCACATAATCCCCAGCTAACATTTGACTCAGGGTTTCTTCCCAATCATTGAGATAAGTTTCTGCTAAGAAGCCCATGTGGCCTGTATTAATGGTCAGCATGGGATAGCCTTTAGGGGCAATTTGTCGGGCAGCGGCTAAAACCGTACCATCACCACCTAAGACGATCACAAACAGGAGGTCTGATTCAAAACCTTGGGGCACGAGGCTTTCAATGGGGGTATAGCAGTTAGGTAAGCTCACATCGGTATGCCCTAAAACGCCGCCATTGCCTGTAGCGAGGACACATTCTACATTCCGCTCCCTGAGCCATGTTTGCATTTCTATGGTGACCCGTGTAGCCGATGGCTTAGAGTCGTTATAAATAATGCCAACTTTATTACTGGTGTTATTATTTTGGGGCGAAGCGTCCGGCTGATGATAGGAAATATCTGACACAACAATAACTACCTAAACAAATAATGAAAATTTAATAGCTAAAAATTTAATAACAATTAATCAAAAATACGATTAGCAAACTGATTCATAACACTAGATTTATATTAGTTTTGTTTGCCATGAATTACCTAACCATTAGGATAACAGCCACCAAGGTTAAGTGATCTGCTTCACTGAGTCTGATCTATTTTGAGGTGAAAAGTGATCCTCGCAACAGATTAGCCCATAGGCAAATATTGACTAAGTAAAATTACTTACTCAGTCTAACCAGTATTTTAACCGGTATCTTATAAAATCAGTGTGGATAAATTTGCTGATCGAAGTGATCTAGGCTAGGGGGAGCTGAGGATTTGCTGTCTGGGAAGGGAGTAAACCAATGGCTGATGGTCATCGTCGCCAGTTGTTGTGAGTAAAAGATGAGGCTAGCCCAATATTTTGTCCTTCTATGCTCTAAGCCCATTTATTAGCAAGAATTTTTATTAGTGAAAATTTTGTCATGGGGATCATTTTCCTTTGGCAAGATATATATTCATAGGCTAAAGCCCTTGCTACATTGCCACATCCGCTGAAAACTTCCTAAAAATCATCTTACAACCTGCCCCGATCTGCGTCGAAGATCCGGATCAATTCACCTGACCATTATTGATAGTGTGCCCATGAAGCCTTACCAAACAGTAACTATTGTTGAATGTCATGAGTCATTACAAGACATACCTCAAGGGATTTTGACCACTAAACCCCACCCATATCAAGTTCTTGGTGCGCCCTATGGTCAAGCTTCCCCCTTCTGTTTACGGCAGGGCGTTTTAAATGCATTACTAAGGGCACAAGAGGAGTTACAAAAACAATATCCTCATTTACATCTCAAAGTGTTTGATGCCTATCGACCCATTGCGGTACAGCAATTTATGGTGGACTATACCTTTAATCAGCAATTAAAACATAGGGGATGGCTAGCCCCAGAGATTTCCCCAATTCAAAAAGCTGAAGTGATGACGGAAGTATTAAAATTTTGGGCAATTCCGAGCGATGATCCGGCGACTCCACCGCCCCATAGTACCGGTGCTGCCATTGATTTAACCATCGCTAATTATTATGGTCAAGAACTAGATATGGGTTCGCCCATCGATGAAATTTCGGAACGTTCTT
Organism: Pseudanabaena sp. ELA607; assembly: GCA_037130765.1. Taxonomy (GTDB): domain Bacteria; phylum Cyanobacteriota; class Cyanobacteriia; order Pseudanabaenales; family Pseudanabaenaceae; genus JBAXSK01. The sequence continues at coordinate 23,909 of JBAXSK010000015.1, read as the reverse complement.
ATCCTGACTATTTTCGCCATAGCGTGACGAATTTACAGGCCCATAATCATCGTAATTTACTCAAAACTGTGTTAGTGAATCAAGGTTTTGTGCAGCATCCCCATGAATGGTGGCATTTTTCCTTAGGTGATCAGCTATGGGCTTGGCAGAGTGGAGCATCCCAGGCAAGGTATGGCGCGATTTAAGATTTATGCTTCAGTAATAGTAATTTTAGAGAAATCTTTTCTTTAGTCCCCAGGGCAAATGGGAAAAGCTTCTGATATTATGCGTAAGGAATCTGAATTAAAAAGCGTGTTCCCTTAGCTGGGTCTGATTCGTAATGTAAGATTCCGCCATGTTTTTCCACCACAATTTGATAACTAATAGTTAAGCCTAAACCCGTTCCTTGTCCTACAGGTTTAGTGGTAAAAAATGGATCGAAAAGATGCTTCTGGACTTCTGCACTCATACCGCTACCATTATCGGCAATTTCAATCATGACATGATGGGCTAATTTGGTGGTTTTAATCGAGATTGTTGGCTGAGACTTTGCGCTAATACAGGCATCAATAGCATTATTAATGATATTCATAAAAACTTGATTTAATTGTCCGGCGTAGCACTCCACTAAAGGTAAATCACCATAGAACTTCTGAATGGTGATAGCTGATTGTCCGGGCTTCTGTTTTAAGCGATGTTGTAAAATTAAAAGGGTATTCTCAATTCCTTCATTTATATCTACTGCTTTACGTTCCGCTTCATCTAATCGTGAGAAGTTTCGCAATGAAAGCACGATATTAGCAATACGTTCTGTACCTAGTTTCATCGAGCGTAATAGCTTCGGCAAATCTGAGACAAGATATTCAAATTCGATTTCATCCACCGATTGGCTAATCTCTGGCGCTGTTTCAGGATAATGCTTTTGATAAAGTTCTAATAAATTTAAAAGCTGGCTAACATAATCGTAAGCATGAATCAAATTGCCATGCACAAAGTTAATCGGATTATTGATTTCATGGGCTATGCCCGCGACCATTTGCCCCAAACTAGACATCTTCTCAGTTTGAATTAATTGGGCTTGTGTTCTTTTTAATTCTTGTAGAGTCTGTTCTAATTCTAGGGCTTTATCCTTGAATCTAGATTCAGAATTTCGTAATTCTGCTTCAGCCAACTTGCGATGCGTAATATCTGTATGAGAACCAGCCATACGGTAAGCTTTTCCATGAACATCCCTTAGTAGTTTACCCCTAGATAAAATCCAACGATAGGAACTATCTTTATGCCGTAAGCGATGCTCTACTTCATGGTCTGTTATGACACCCAAAATATAGTCATTAATAGCTTGTAAAGCATATGCTCTATCTTCGGGATGTATTCTTTGTTCCCATTCAATCCATTGATTCGTGATTTCATCATCGTTATAGCCTAACATTTCTTTCCATCGCTTGGAATAATATGCTGTATCAGTTTCAATTTGCCAATCCCATAAGCCATCATTAGAACCTTTAATCGCTAGGTCAAAATTGCTCTGGTCTTTATTGGCATAAATTCCTACATTTAATTCCTTCAAACATTCGTGGACAGATTCATAACTATGGGGTACAGTCCAACCTTGAGAATTAGCGGCTAAAGCGGCATCTGGGGCATTATGACCAATTTGCAATAACATAATTAAGACTTGCTCAGCGAGACTATCTGCCACCTGTTGGCTCGCAGCAAAAGTCCATTCGGGATAAAGCCTGGTACTTACGGCAAAAGGGAATTGCTCCGTATGCTCCTGTTGATTAATAATTTGAAAATCATCTAGATTGATTTTCCCTTCAACGCTCATTAATTCTAAGGTGTCAGAGCGCACTGTCCCCACGTCTACCAGTCCATCGCGCACCGCACAAATTACGCTATCGTGCGTCCCCCCAAAACTTAGGGAATAAAAATCACGATAAGGATTAATGCCCACAGTTTGAAGCTCACGCCAAGCTACCTGCCAACCACCAAAGGAATATTCCCCAGCGCCCATAAAGGTTTTACCCACTAAGTCATGAAGGCTGCTTAAGTCAGAGCGTCCCGCACGGGCAAAAATTACTCCCCCAAAAACTGTATAACTTTTATCTAATCGTAATCTTTTTAGGGTAGCGATACGACTAAAACCATAGAGGGCTTCAAATTCAACATACAAACTAGCATTACTAATGACAAAATCAAACTTATCTGTTGCTAATGCTTGATGTACTTCTGTAAAGCTTAAAGGGACAATCAAAAACCTATAATCTGGTAATTGATCATTTAAATAATCCGCTGTGGGTTGCCACATTTCAATAGTTTTTTCCTTACCTCGCACGGCAATTACACCAATACGCAGTAATTGTTTAGGATGTTTTATTGAATTATTTTGCCCAAAATGATCTTTCACAATCTTAGATATTAGTTTTAGTATTAGCTTTTTATGTTAGTCAATGATTTAAAATATAGATTAATAAAAATTAAATTAATAATTTGTCTATAACACAAATTATTTTTTGATTAGATGACGAGAGACAATCCCTAAAAATGACTCGGCATTGCTGAATCCTGAATAACTAGGAACCCTAACTTACTGACATCCATATAATCCCTAGCCAATATCTAGTTTTTCGTCTATGCATATCATTATATCAACTAATGTACGATATGTCCACGGGGATACGGGAAATTACGTGTCATGACTTAGATCGATCCCGACTGGTTCCCCGCCCCTTAAGAATTTCCTGAGAGTTACAAAATCAAAAACCTCAATACCCAGAGCCAAATTTAGCCCAAAGTATTGAGGTTTCTGCAAATATTAAATTGTCAGGTTTAACTATAAATTAATCATAGCAACTGAGTCGCCAACTCTTAAGCTACAGCCACAGGATAAACGCTCACCTGTTTGCGAGTCTTATCAAACCGCTCAAACGTGACCACACCATCAACGGTGGCATACAAAGTGTCATCACTGCCACGACCGACGTTATTACCAGGGTGGAACTTTGTGCCGCGCTGACGAATCAAAATACTGCCAGCTTTGACCGTTTGACCGCCATAACGCTTCACGCCCAAACGCTTGGCATTAGAGTCGCGACCGTTACGAGTACTACCTGAGCCTTTCTTATGGGCCATGAACTACACTCCTGCAATTAATGCGATTCAATTAATGTGATTAGAAGTCAACTTAAAAAGTTAGCCAAAGTTAATTCCCAAACTAAACTGATCAATAGTAATTCAGTAATTAATTCACAAATTCAGTTCGAGAATCTGCCTGTGATTGAGAATTAGCCAATAACAGCCTTTTGGGAAGTCACAGTCTGATCGTTATGCTTAATTGCATTGATCATGATCCGAGTTAAAGACTGACGGTGACCGTTCTTTTTGCGGGTCTTTTTCTTGGGCTTCATCTTGTAGACTAGCACTTTCTTGGCTTTGAGATGGCTCACGATGCTAGCTTCTACCGTAGCCCCAGTCAATAAAGGCTGACCAATGGCAATTTCACCATCCAAATTGACAAACAATACCTGATCAATCGTGATTTCAGTATTGGGCGCAGCGGCTAATAATTCCACATCATAATAGCGGCCCGCCTCAACGCGGTATTGTTTACCGCCAGTTTCAATAATTGCGTAACTCATGGGATATTCAAGATTCTTTTAATGAATGCCGTACAGGTAAAGCCAAGATTAATAACTTGAGCTTATTTTAATTAGGTTTTAGCGAAACTTCTCCGCGCCATTGGTTGATGCAAGTTGATGCAATATGGCCCATGACCGCAAAATTAGTGCGCTACTTGCCCAATAAAACCAACATCACCTGATCCGAGCATGGATGATCGCACAATTTACTATTGTACACCAAATTTAGAGCCTAAATCTAGGCTAAGTAAAACTAGGCTTAAAAAATATCTAGCACACAAATCATTGATTGCTGGCAAGTATGAGGGGGAATTAGCCGCCGATCACTGGTTCTTTTAAAACGCCCATGCTCAACGCGACTAAAATGCCTGCGCCAAAGATTAATCGATAGGCAACAAATACCCAAGTGTTATTAGTTTGGAAAAATTTCAGCAGCCACGCAATGGATAGGTAGGAGAAAATCAGCGCTGATACCGTACCCACCAATAATTGCGGTATACCAGCATCAACCCCCTTTTTAATTACGCCCAGCAACTCCACCACACCCGCCAAAGTAATTGCGGGGATGCCTAACAAAAATGAGAAGCGTGCCGCCGCCGCCCGATTTAACCCAAAAAATAACCCTGCCGTCAAAGTTGAACCAGATCGCGATACACCAGGCACCAAGGCTAAAGCCTGACCTAACCCCATCAAAATGCCGTCAAGTACCCGCAGTTGCTTAAACTCACGCAACCGTTTACCGGCTAACTCTGCGGCCGCTAGTAAAGATGACATCACAATTGAAGCAATACCAATGGCGGCTAAACTGCGCAATGGCGACTCATCGTAATTTTTCACGAATAACTTGATCAGCAAACCACCAATTAAGATCGGTACAGTGCCCAAAGCAATACCCAAGGCTAAGCGAAACTCTAAAGAGGTATAGCGCTTAGTTTTTAACGCCTCTATAGTGCCTTTGATAATTGCCAGCAAATCTTCCCAGAAGTACCACACCACCGCCACAATACTCCCTAGCTGAATAATGGCGGTATAAGCCACGCCACCATCAGGAAAGTTAAAAATTGCTGGCACTACCTTCAAATGGGCCGAGCTACTAATCGGTAAAAACTCAGTTAAACCCTGCACCAAACCAAGAATAAACGCCTGAATCAAATTCATCTCCTCAGGATGAGCCGCCGCCGTCTTCACCCCAAGCGGTAACACTAAATCAATCCATCCGAGGGGTAATGCAGGGGGAAAATTCATCATGATTGCAATAAAAATAATTTATTTGAGCATTATTTGAGCAAGGGATTGACCGCAAATTGAGCCACTGTCAACGATTGACAGATGATTCGGCCAGATTAATAGGTCAGCGCAACCGTTGTAGCATACTGGAATTAGGGGCGATAAGTTGCGTCAGAATCACACCGCTATAGATTTTGTGATGCAGAACCCTAGGCCATCGGAGACGGAAACTGGCATAATGACCACTAAACAAACATTATTACAAAGGGTTTAAACTGTCATGGATTTACGTGTACTAATCGTGGTTGGTCCCATCGTTCTCGTGATTGGCTGGGCGGCTTTTAATATCATTAGCGCTGCTATTAAAGGTGAAGCTTCCCTATTTGGTAGTAAAGGTAACAACCCCTTTAGCTAACCCCTTTGACACTAGTTTATAGTTTGAGCTAGTTTGATACATATCAAAACAATCCTTAATTCCTCGCTTTTCCTTAACTAATCCTTAGCCATAGGATTCAAAAGACAGGATTAAGCGAGGAAATTTAATGGCAAAAGTTTTAATAGCAAAAGTTAGCTGTGATTTAAGCTCTTTAACTAAGATTTCGCTCTAGCTAAGTTTGGTCTAACTAAAATTCCAGATAGCAGTTTAGCTGTGGTGCATGGTAATTCATTTTGATCACCACCGCATCATGGAGAGCCATAGTCTAAAAATCACCTGATGTATTCGGCTCAAACACCCCAAAACATTTTCATTCATAACCCTTCATTTGCAAAGAATAGGTAGCTGTAACTTATGGCAGTCGGTGAGTACAAACCCGGACTAGAGGGCGTTCCTGCAACCCAATCAAATATTAGTTACATTGATGGTCAAACGGGACTTTTGGCATACCGAGGTATCCGCATTGAGGATCTATGCGCCCATAGTAGTTTTTTAGAAACCAGTTATCTATTGGTTTTTGGCGAATTACCCAAAGCCTTACAGCTACAGGATTTCGTGCAAGAAGTGACCCGCCGTCGCCGGATTAAGTATCGCATTCGGGACATGATCAAATCCTTCCCTGACAATGCCCATCCGATGGATGCTTTGCGTACCTGTGTTTCGGCTTTAGGGATGTTTTATCCCCTAGAAGATTTCCAAGATGCCGAATACATTAGCCAAGCTACCGTGCGTTTAATGGCGAAAATTCCCACGATGGTGGCAGCGTTTCATAATATGCGTCAAGGTAATGATCCGGTCATGCCTAGAGATGACCTCGATTATGCCTCGAACTTTTTGTATATGCTCAATGAAAAAGTGCCTGCGCCTTTGGCCGCTAAGGTATTTGACGTGTGCTTAACCCTCCATGCTGAGCATACGGTCAATGCTTCGACTTTTTCGGCTTTGGTGACTGCTTCGACCTTGACTGATGCGTATACCGTTTTGACCGCAGCGATTGGTACTTTAGCCGGACCTTTACATGGCGGCGCTAACGAACGAGTCATGACCATGTTGACCGAAATTGGCTCTGTGGATAATGTCTCTGCCTACTTAGAAGACAAAATTGCCCGCAAACAAAAAATCATGGGCTTTGGCCACCGCGTTTATAAAGTCAAAGACCCCCGCGCCCATGTGCTGCAAGATTTGGTGCATCACTTATTCGATGAATTTGGTCATGATCCTTACTATGACATCGCCCTAGAGTTAGAAAAACAAGCCACCGACAAGCTAGCCAGCAAAGGCATTTATCCCAATGTAGACTTTTACTCTGGTTTGGTTTACCGTAAATTGGGCATTCCGGCTGATTTGTTTACGCCAATCTTTGCTATTGCACGGGTGCCGGGCTGGCTCGCCCATTGGAAAGAACAACTTTCGGATAACCGTTTATTCCGTCCGACTCAGGTGTATACGGGGCTGCATGATATGCCTTATATTCCCGTCGAAAAGCGCTAATTACAGCATATTTGCCCCATCCTCAAAACCTCTCTCCAATAGTTGTGAGGGGTTTGGGGTATATTTGTGGGTTACAGTCAATATTGCTGATGTATATGACAATTAACTTGTTACTATGTATTTCCCCAACCATAAACATTAGCCTCACAAATTTATCTTAAATTCAGATTAATGGCTTTGGTTAAGATGATCTAAACTAGCATCAAGCTCATTATTGTTACAGTGAGATTGTGATAGTGATATTTTTTAGACAGTTTTCAGTAGTTAAACTAGACCCATCATGAGCACCATAAACCCCGAAAATGAAACCCTGTCTGCCGCTGAAGAGCTAATAGACGAGGATGATTTTGTCCTAGACGAGGCATCCTTAAATCTGGCTGGCAACGAAACCGAGGAAGATGATACCGCTGATGAACCTAGTCCGGCTGCTGCGAGCCAGTCCGTCAGTAATGCCGCTAGTGTGGCCCAGATTGCGGCTCTAGAAGCCAAAATCAGTGGTTTAATTGCCGAATTAACCACCGTCAAAGAGCAGTCCGAAGACCGCAAGGGGCAATATACCCGCCTCTATGCCGACTTCGAGAATTTCCGCAAGCGCACCGAACGGGAAAAAGAAGAGGCAGAACTACGCATCACCGCGAAAATCCTGAAAAAAATCCTGCCGATCGTGGATGACTTTGAGCGGGCCCAGTTGCAAATCGTGCCCAAAACTGATGGCGAATCGGTAATTCATAACAGCTATCAGTCAGTTTACAAAAAGTTATCTAAGTCTTTGTCTGAAAGTGGTGTAGCGCGGATGCAAGTTCTTGGGGAAGTGTTTGATCCTAACTATCACGATGCAATTACCCAAGGTGAGTCCACGGCATATGAAGAGGGCAAAGTCATGGAGGAACTGCAACCTGGCTATCTAGTCGGTGAAACCGTGATCCGCCATGCCTTAGTTAAAGTATCTTCTGGCAAAATTGCTGCTCCCAATGGTGATGCCCCATCTAGTAACCCCTCTGTGGAAGTTACTGCTTCAGAAGAATCTGCTAATTAAGGTTTTTATCCTGAAGTTGCTGACATATTCGGGGTAATTTAGTTACACTATGAGGCAAAAATAATGCTTCATAGTGCAATGACTGGCATTGTTACTAACGCTGTTACTAACGCTCGTAATAACTTGATAACTAACGTTGGATGTGCCACGTTGGGTTTATATTTCAGTTATATGTCACTATCTATGAGTGATCGTGCAAAGTTAGCGTAAAACCTGTACTCAACACCCCCACAAACCGCTGAAAAGGGCTGGCAGCTATGTCGAAAGTAATCGGAATTGACCTCGGAACAACCAATAGTTGTGTCGCAGTACTCGAAGGTGGCAAACCAGTGGTCATCTCTAGTGCTGAGGGAGGCCGCACCACACCGAGTATTGTTGCCTTCCTTAAGGACGGCTCAGAAAGGATTGTGGGTCAGGTGGCTAAACGTCAGTCAGTGACTAATCCTAGCAACACAATTTATAGTATCAAGCGTTTCATTGGGCGGCGCTGGGACGAAACCGCCGAAGAGCGCGGCCGTGTGCCCTATGATGTGGTGCATGGTAAAGATGACACCGTAGATGTGCAAATTTTAGAGCGCAACTATACACCCCAAGAAATTTCGTCGATGATCTTGCAGAAGCTGAAGCAAGATGCCGAAAATTATCTAGGTGAAGAGGTCAGCCAAGCCGTAATTACTGTGCCCGCTTATTTTACGGATGCCCAGCGCCAAGCCACCAAAGATGCTGGGGCGATCGCTGGTCTAGAGGTAATGCGGATTATCAACGAGCCGACCGCCGCTGCCCTTGCCTACGGTTTGGATAAACAGGATCAAGACCAAACTATTTTGGTATTTGACCTTGGGGGGGGCACGTTTGACGTGTCGGTGTTGCAGCTAGGGGATGGCATTTTTGAGGTTAAAGCCACATCGGGCAATAATCACTTAGGCGGTGATGACTTTGATGCAGCAATTATTAACTGGCTGGTGGCAGACTTCCAGAAAAAAGAAAATATTGATCTAACCCAAGACAAAACTGCGTTGCAGCGGCTCAAAGAAGCGGCAGAAAAAGCCAAAATCGAGCTTTCGACGGCTCCGGTGACCTTGATTAGCTTGCCGTTTATTGCGTCCGATGCCAATGGGCCCAAAACCATTGAAATGGAGTTTACCCGCGCCCAATTTGACCAGATTACGGCGAGTTTAGTTAAAGGAACCCTTGACCCAACGGCGGCGGCACTCAAAGATGCGGGTTTATTGCCCCAAGAAATCACGCGGATTATTTTGGTGGGTGGCTCGACTCGCATTCCCGCTGTCCAAGACGCGATTTCTAAGTTTTTCGGCAATAGAAAGCCGGATCAATCGGTCAATCCTGATGAAGCCGTAGCCCTTGGTGCCGCCATTCAAGCTGGTATTTTGGGTGGTGAAGTTAAGGATCTGTTATTACTAGACGTAATTCCTTTGTCAGTGGGGCTAGAAACCCAAGGTGGCGTGTTCACTAAAATTTTAGAACGCAACACCACGATTCCTACCAGCAAGTCCCAGATTTTCTCCACAGCGGTGGATAACCAGTCGGTGGTAGAGATCCAAGTCCTGCAAGGCGAGCGGGCGATGGCTAAAGATAACAAGAGCCTTGGCAGTTTTGAGTTAGAGGGCATTCGTCCCGCGCCTCGGGGCATTCCCCAGATTGAAGTTTCGTTTGATATTGATGCTAACGGCATTTTGAAAGTATCGGCGCGGGATGTGGATACGGGTTCCGAGCAGGGGATCAGTATTTCTAATTCCGGTGGTTTGAGTCCGGCGGAAATCGAACGGATGCGCATGGAAGCGGAAGTCTATGCCGACGAAGACAATGAACGTCGCGAGCTAGCCAACCTGCGTAACCAAGCGGCGAACCTGTTGCGTACTGTCGAAGAAGTGCTGAAGGAAAACGGCCCGACGGTCATTACCCAAAGTTTGCGAGAACCAACCCAAAAGAACATCGACAAGCTCAAGGCAGTACTCGAAGATGAAAATGCTTCGGGTGATTTGATCAAAGAGACGATCAAGCCCTTGCAGCAGTCACTGTTTGATGTGACTCAAGCCGTAGAGAAATATTCCCAAGTAGAGCGGGTCAAACAAAAGGGCAGTGATGATTTGGAATAGTCCAAGTCACACATCCCCGACTTCTTTGAGAAATCGGGGAGCTTGCTGGTGTCTGGCGGGTAGTTAAGACTCTAGGGAATTACCCGTTACTGCCCACCATACGGAGCGAAAACCATCCCGTAAATACTTGGTGGTAGGTTCAGCAGGTTGGGTACTGGGAATACTGACGGGATGGACGCGAATCCCCCGACTCCCAAAGATAATTTGCCCAATCAAACAAGCGCGAGGCATATGAAAATCTGAAGTAATTAAATAAACATCTTTGACTTGATGGGCTTCTAGCTCCGGTAACATGGTGGTGAAATTAGTTACCGTATCGACGGCTTTATAGTCTAAGTGCAGTCTTTGCCGTGAGATACCCGCTTGGTCAAATACATAATGGGCATACTCAGCAGGACTGCCGGATGAAACAAAAATCGGTAGTTTGGGATGTTGACTCGCAAATACTGCGGCAAATTTTTCACGGGCCGGCGAGCCACCCAAAACCAAAATTGCTTGGGGGGATGGGGTTTGTTGCCACAGACTCGATAGGTTGTGACCTTGGCTAATCACCAACACACTGATTATTGCCCCACTGAATAGCCAAACTTGACGATTCACTTGACTTGTGCGATTGCGGCGCTGGTGTTGGTAGCGATGTTTATTAAATTTAGGAAGCCCATCAAGCCTAGCCATGTTATCTAACGCTTAGTTTTTTTTGAAACTCAAGTTTTGGTGAATCAAGTTCTGGTTAATCCCAACAGGCTGAATTAAAGGCTAAAAAAGTGGATTTAGCGCTTAATTGAGAATTAGTTTTACCATTTCTTTGACCATTTTTCATCCTGATTTTGCCATGATTTAACTTTGCCTGAATAGTTCAGATCTTAATCAAACGTGAGTTCAATGTTAAAACCTAGCCCTCATCCCCTAACCCCTTCTACTACCTTGGGAAGAGGGGAAGCAGAGGAATTTTTCTTATCCCCTCTCCTGTCTTGGGTGAGGGTGAGGGAATGTAGTTGAGTAATTACGATGAGGCACTGCCCCCATCCCCCTTCAATGGTAGGATGGTCTAGCTCATTGCACATTAACCGTAATACTCATTGCCTCTAGCGGCATAGCACACCAATTGTCTGGCATGGATTTTCAATCAGTTGTTTTAGCGCTGCAAACCTATTGGAGCGAAAGGGGCTGTCTGCTCGCCCAACCCTACGATGTGGAAAAAGGCGCAGGCACGATGAGTCCCCATACTTTTTTGCGTGCCATCGGTCCAGAGCCGTGGAATGTCGCCTATGTCGAACCCTGCCGCCGTCCCACCGATGGGCGCTATGGTCAAAATCCCAACCGCTTGCAACATTATTATCAGTTTCAGGTAATTCTCAAGCCTTCCCCTGATGATGTGTTGGATCTGTACCTCAATAGCTTGAAGCATTTAGGCATTGATCCGGCGGATCATGATGTGCGTTTTGTTGAAGATGATTGGGAGTCGCCGACCTTGGGCGCTTGGGGTGTGGGCTGGGAAGTCTGGCTCGATGGCATGGAAGTAACTCAGTTTACCTATTTCCAGCAGGTGGGCGGCTTGGACTGCAAACCGGTATCCGCTGAAATCACCTATGGTTTAGAGCGATTGGTGATGTATTTGCAAGGGGTAGACTCGGTATTTGATATTACATGGCAGTCTTACACCAAGTCCGACGGCACTAAGGCGGAAATTAAGTATGGGCAAGTGCATCACCAAGGCGAAGTAGAACATAGCGGTTATAACTTCGGTAATTTTGGCGGACAGGCTCAGGATGCTGATTTGCTCTTCCAATTATTTAGCCAATACGAAGCCGAAGCCGCACAATTAATTAGCCATAACTTGGTTTTGCCCGCCTTTGACTATGTGCTGAAATGCTCCCATACTTTCAACTTGCTTGATGCCCGTGGGGTAATTTCCGTCACGGAACGCACTCGTTATATTGGACGGATTCGCAACCTAGCGCGACAGGTGGCCAAACAGTATCTATTACAACGGGAAGCAATGCATTTTCCGTTAGGTTTGGTGGGTGTTTAGGCGAGAAAAGAAAAATTCTTAGCTAACTTAGATCCCCCCTGCCCCCCTTAAAAAGGCTACCGTGTACACACAAGTCTAAATACCCCCTTTAATTCCCCCTTGCAAAGGCTGCCGTGTACACACAAGTCCACCCAGATTGGGTTTAACGCTGAATTGAGAAATTTTAGGCTCTTGAAACCTTGATTTCTCATTCGGCATTCTCAATAAGCCTTGCACTATTGAGAATAAGTAAATGTCGATAAAAACCTTGTATTGCAATGGTTTCACGACTTGTGTGCACAGTTTTTTGACTTGTGTGTACACCGTAGCTTGCAAAGGGAGGGCTAGGGAGGGGTAATTGATGAGATTTGCAAATTTCTGTAGTTGTGTGTACACGGTAGCTTAAAAAGGGGGGTTAGACTTCTTCTTCCCCCTTTTTAAGGGGGATTGAGGGGGATCTCGAATTTCTAAGATAAAGAAACCATCAAAATAAAGATTAAGATTCTTAACGAGTTACCCGCCATTATTACTAGAAATGTAACGCAACCTGTTTGAATAGGTAGGGGTGAAGTGCTTTATCTCTAGATCGCTAAATGACTTCAGCCCAGCCCACCACAGATTGCCCCTTGATCAACCCTCCTTTGATAATTTTTTTTATTTTTGATTAACTTTTATTGATGTTATGACCCGCACGATTCGCATTGCTTCCCGCAAAAGTCAACTCGCCTTAGTGCAAACCCATTGGGTGCAAGGTGTATTAGCTGCTTCTCATCCTGATTTCACCTTCGAGGTAGAAACTATGAGTACCCAAGGCGATAACATCCTAGATGTGGCCTTGGCAAAAATTGGTGATAAAGGTTTATTCACTAAAGAGCTAGAACTGGCAATGCTGCGGCATACGGCGGATTTTGCGGTACATAGTTTGAAAGACTTGCCGACCCGATTACCTGAGGGTTTGATTTTGGGCTGTGTCACCGAGCGGGAAAATCCAGCGGATGCCTTGGTGGTTCACGAAAAATTCAAGCAATATACCCTCGAAACTTTACCCGAAGGTACGGTGATTGGGACTTCTTCGTTACGGCGCTTGGCTCAGTTGCGCCATCATTTCCCCCATTTAGCCTTTAAAGATGTGCGGGGTAATTTGAATACGCGCCTTGCTAAGTTGGATGCTGGCGAATATGATGCCTTGATTTTAGCGGTTGCGGGTCTGGAGCGTTTGGGCATGGCAGAACGCATTCACCAAGCTATTGATTCGGAAATTTCGCTCCATGCTGTCGGTCAAGGAGCATTAGGGATCGAATGTCGCGCTGATGATGCCGAGATTGCCGCCTTGTTTGCGCCGATTAGCCATTGGGAAACCACGCAGCGCTGTTTAGCTGAGCGGTCATTTTTGCGCGAATTGGAAGGTGGTTGTCAAGTTCCAATTGGGGTGCATACGGTGATTGCTGATGGTCAACTTACTTTAAAAGGAATGGTAGCGACCCTCGATGGCAAGACATTATTACGCAGTTCCGTCAGTGGCGCAGCGACCGATCCAGAACCATTAGGTATCGCTTTGGCTAATGATTTGAAAAGTCAAGGAGCGCAGGAAATTCTCAATGCGATTATTGCGGAACATCGCTCGTAAGTTCCTAAATAACGAGGACATTAATTCTTGTAGGGCGGACATCTTATCTGCTCACTGATTATCTCATTGCAATAGAATATACTAGAGCTTAAATCCTTGGTTAGTCTCAAAATAATTGGTATTAACTATGGCGACAAGTTTTCAGAATAGATAGATTAGAATAGAGCAAAATTAGGTAAAAAATAGCGGGTGATGGCAACGTCAGTCAATCCATACCCGCTCTATTTATTGTTCAATGAAACAATTGAGACGCATCAACAATGTCACATTCACTCACCCTATTTGCCATCAGCTAAATCGCTGATACTTAGGCTACATAGCGCTACCTGAGCCTGACTGAGGCTATCAACAGGTAAATAACACACATATACTCCCTAAAGTTATCAAATTAAATTTTAGATAGCCAAGCTTCTAAAGATATAGTCATTTCAAATAATTCTGGCCCATTAAAAGCACTTGACCACCCTCAGCCTGCGGCGTATCCCTCCCTTTGAGGGATGATAGGATTTGCCTGACGGGGTGGTGTTATTTATTGAATTCAAGCCGTGCCGTTCTTAATTCGATGGACTATATTTGTGCGTTATGCTTCGCTAACAGCCGCTACAAACGAAAGGCTAAAGCCCTTACTACGGTTTTTGGATCGCAGTAAGGGCTTTAATTTTATCCTTAAATTAATTCATGGGAATTAGGAACTTAAGGCAGCATTACATCATGCCACCCATACCGCCCATGCCACCCATACCAGGCATACCACCGCCACCGGCAGGCATATCAGCTTTCTTCTCTGGCTTTTCCACTACTAGGGCTTCGGTGGTTAAAACCATCCCCGCCACAGAAGCAGCATTTTGCAAGGAAGAACGCACGACCTTAGCCGGATCAATAATCCCAGCGGCAATCATGTCCACATACTCGCCCTTGAGTGCATCGAAGCCTTCAGTGAAAGCCATTTCCTTCACCTTCTCAACTACGACCATGCCTTCTAAACCAGCATTGACGCTGATCTGACGCAGGGGGGCTTCTAGGGATTTGCCCACAATATCAGCACCAATGGCTTCTTCGTTTTTCAAAGTGGCTTTGAATTCGTTCAATGCACCAACTAAATGCACCAAAGTTGCCCCACCACCGGGCACAATACCTTCTTCCACAGCAGCACGGGTCGCATTCAAGGCATCTTCAATGCGCAATTTGCGATCTTTGAGTTCGGTTTCCGTCGCTGCACCAACCTTGATGACCGCCACGCCACCAGCCATCTTCGCAATCCGTTCTTGCAACTTCTCGGTGTCGTATTCTGAATCAGTTTCTTCCAATTCCTTACGCAATTGAGCCACGCGCTTGTCAATGGCTGCCTTGTTGTCTACGCCAGCAACAATGGTGGTTTTGTCCTTAGCAACAGTCACTTTGCGCGCTGTGCCCAACATATCGAGGCTCACGGTGTCAAGGGTTGTGCCAGTGTCTTCAGAAACTAAAGTACCACCAGTCAAAATCGCGATATCTTGCAACATGGATTTGCGGCGATCGCCAAAGGCAGGAGCTTTAATAGCCGCTACATTCAAAGTACCGCGCAACTTGTTTACCACCAAAGTGGCCAAGGCTTCTCCTTCGACATCTTCGGCAATAATCAACAAAGGTGCGCCAGTGCGAGCGACTTTCTCTAATACAGGTACTAAATCCTGAATCACATTGATCTTCTTGTCGGTGATCAACAGACGGGCATTCTCATATTCAACGGTCATGCGCTCATTGTCAGTCACAAAATAAGGCGAGATATAACCGCGATCCAGTTGCATCCCTTCCACCACATCCAATTCGGTGCTGAGGGATTTAGACTCTTCTACGGTGATTACGCCATCCTTACCCACCTTGTCCATAGCATGGGCGATCATCTGACCAATTTCAGGGTCATTACCAGCGGAAATAGCCGCAACTTGGGCAATCTCGGCGCTAGATTCTACGGCTTTGGCTTTTTCGGCAATTACTTTGACCAAATAAGCTACGGCTTTGTCAATACCGCGACGCACTCCCACTGGATTCGCGCCAGCAGCCACATTACGCAAACCTTCGCGAATCATCTCTTGGGCTAAAACCGTGGCGCTAGTCGTACCATCACCAGCGACATCATTGGTTTTAGAAGCTACTTCACGAATCAATTGGGCCCCAGTATTTTCGAGGGGATCTTCCAATTCGATTTCCTTAGCAATGCTCACACCATCATTAATAATTTGTGGTGCGCCATATTTCTTCTCTAATACTACGTTGCGACCTTTAGGACCTAAGGTAACCCGCACCGCATCAGCCAACGCATCCACACCACGCTCTAGGGCACGACGGGAATTTTCATTAAAAACAACAATCTTAGACATAATCTTAATCTTTTACGAATGGATCTTTTGCGAAGAATTTACAGCACGTTGCTTAGGGGCAGTAAAATTAACCGCGTTGCAATAACTAATGCAGTTAATTTAGGAGATTTAAAAACCTAGGCGACTTTAGCTAAGATGTCGCGCTCAGCCAGTAACAGGTAATCTACGCCACCGAGCTTGATTTCTGTGCCAGCATATTTGGAATACATTACCTTGTCACCCACGGCGACTTCAGGGGCGATATGCTCCCCCTTATCGTTGCGCGTCCCTGAACCAACGGCAGCAACTTCGCCGACTTGGGATTTTTCGCGGGCGGTGTCAGGTAAGAAAATACCGCCGCTGGTTTTTTCTTCTTTTTCGCCGATCTTGATGAGAACGCGATCACCTAAAGGCTTGAGTACACTGGCGGAAAGGGTCAATGCTGCCACGATATGAAACCTCCTTGCGGTTCTTTTAAGCGGAAATTGTGAATGAGGATTTTGGGGTAAAGATTTGGAATGATATGGGCTGTTTTTATGTCATATCAACGCCATATCAACGATGCAATACCAATAAATTAGCACTCTCCTATCACGAGTGCTAATATACGGCCAATGGTTGCCATTACTTAAGATCGGCTTACCGTACCTAGATGTGGTGTAGAGTAAATGCCTATCCCTGAGCCGAAAGCCGTTGTTTTAAGCTGTCGGCAATTTTCACCCCTAAATATTCGGGAATCAAGTTTTCGTTAGGGCCTAGCAAATATAAAATTAATCTGGTGCGCCCGCGCCACACCAATAGATTGGCATTGACCACCAGCAAATCTTCTTGCCAAATAGCATTCATCACTTTATAAAAAAGACCTGGTTGGCTGTCGGCTTCCACCAGCAACGCCGGTAAGTGAAATACCCGATCCACATAAAAATTAGTTTCTACTTTACGCAAACCGGTATCCAGCTTGAATTCTAAAGCCAGCATTTCTTCTACTTCAAAATGCCCCACCAGGGTTTCTTTAATGGCTTTGTAAACATTTTCGGCGGTTTTGGGTGGTAAAGCCTTGCCGCCCCTAGATAAAACCAGTTTCATAAAAACCAGCATGGGGGTGTGGATTTGCCCATACAAACTCAGGTTATGAATGGTTAAACCGTAGGCAGCCAGCACACCAAAAATATCATTTAATAAAAATGACTGATTACGGTAAGCAAAATATAAAACGCTTTTGCCGCCCTCATTTTTAATCTCAATGACCGCTTCTTGGGTTTGATATAACTCGTAGGCGAGGCGTAAATTTTGCAGTTGAATTTCACTGCTCACAAATTGCTCGTAAAACTGAGGAAAGCTACTGTTAAAGCGCTTTAGGAGTTCGATGGTAGAGCTTTTAAGTCCCGCAGTCATAGCATGGTTCGGATACGGTAAGCACTGAACTTAGATAAAGATGGGCAAGTTAAATGAAGATTTAAATTATTAAAAAATATCAAAAAATCATCAAAAAATTAATTTAAAGATTTAAAGATAACACTTTAATAATTCAACCAACTAAAAAATTTGATAGTCAAAAATGGTCTGAAATTCAGGGCAAATATATGGCAAGTGTAGCAGTTTTTTTAATTATGCTAATTAATTATGCCAATACTTAGGAATACGCGAGATTATGACACATCCTTGGGGCGAATCACTGACAATTTGTAAAATACCACCAAGGGCTGCCGTGCGTTCATGCATACTTCTTAAGCCAAAACCGTTTTTTTGATCTGCTAAACGAAAGCCAATGCCATTATCAGCGATCACGAGGCTAATATACTCACTGTGACTGAGTTCCGTGGTGGGCTGATCAGCCATAGCCAATGCTGGAGTAACTAGAGCATTAATCGAGCTATGTAATTTTGGGTTAGAAGATTGACTTTGGTCTGCTAGATTTGTCACTGATTGCCAGAAATTAGCTGGTAGATCGTTAGTGAGTGGATTAATCTGTGACGATTGATGGGTCATATCTTCGGACTTATTTGCCAAAAAATCTGATCCCCGATTAATATCGTCCATGGTACTAAATAAGCTAATAGTAACCGTTTCGGCTTTACTATGTTTGATGACATTGGTGAGGGCTTCTTGGGTGAGGCGATAAATGGTAATGGCGACTTCAGTGGGTAAACTTAAATTTAAGTTGATATGACTGACTAAATGAATCGAGTTAGATCGACTAAAATCTTGTAAGAGTTGATCAAATGCTTGGGCAAAAGAACTATTGCTAAAAGGTAAATGGGACAGCGAAAAAACTACTTCATGAATGTCATTAAGAGCTAAATTCAATAATTCCCGAGACTTTTCTAAGTGATATTGGGCTTGTTCTGGTTTTTTCGTTAAAAAAGCCGCAACATTTTCTAATTGAATACTTTGTGCCGTTAAATAATGTCCCACAGCATCATGGACTTCCCTAGCAATATAATTTCTTTCTCTTAAGATGGCTTGTCCTTCAATTAATTGCGAATAATGTTTTAATTTCTCATAGGCTTGGGCTAAATCTTGCTGACTTTTACGCTCAGTTATCATTGATTTTACCATTGCCCAAAATGTCATATAGGCAATGCCAAACAAGCAAGCTGGATAGCCTACTAAGCTAATGATTAGTGATAAATTTATTTGAGATATAGCTTCAACTGAATTTTTAGATAAATTGTGGGTTAAATTATTTAAAACTACATAGACCATAAAACAGTCTAAGAGTAGGTAATTTAAAATAAAATAAATTGTGCCTAATTTATGATTTAAGATCACATAACTGCGAATTGATACTGCTAATAATAAAAAACCTAGACATCTACCTACTAAAAGTAGATTCCAGAAGTCTTGATAAATAATTAAGGCAACGACAAAAGACAAACCAGAGCAAATTGTTAAATAAGTCCATTGCAAAGCTTTTGATTTGCACGGTAAGTAAAAGCCAAGTCCGCCCAAAAAAATTATCATTCCTATTACTATAAATTGCAGGAATGGGCTGATCGCATGCAAGGGAACCGGCGGAATAGTTCCCTGATAATTAGGGTTAATTGGTTGCTTGACAGAAATGGTAATTAAGCTGACAAATATGCAAAGCCATTCAAACATTTGCAAAATGGGGAACGGATGCTTTTGCCAGTAATGATTTAATTTTGTTGATTTGATGACTTTTGATAAATTAAGAAATATATTTCTCAAAAATATATTTTTAGTAATTAGTTGATTCAAAAAACACGTCCCCAAAAATTCTTAGTTTATCTTTGACTCGATTTCAGCCAAATCGATTTTAGCCAAAATTTGAAACTAAAAACTAAAACGCTGTTTTTTGCTGGATCAGTTTAAACAATCCAATTCTAGGGGCAATGTTCATTCCCAGAATCTGCCAAGAATCATGGTCAATGCCGCCCGTTGAGCGCTCAATTCAGACCGATTACTACTTAACCATTGCTGTTAACGCCCCACTCCAGCCAAAGCAGACACAGGCGCACTCAAAGCTTCCTCTAAGGGGGCCCGTCCTAAACGTTCTTCTAAAATATCTAGCACGGTGCGCCCAAAATCATCTTCATTGCGCTGCCATGCTTCTAAACAAATCTGACCAAAAAATGAACCTAATGGCTCAGGATTCCAGAGTAATTTTTTGGCAGTCCAAGGCATCATACTCATGGGGTTATAGCCAGATTTGAGGATGCCTTTGTTAAAAGCATAGTCTTCTAGATGGGTGTGGGGCTGCAAACCAATGAAGAAAATCGCTGGCTCTACCTTATCTTTACCAAAAATTGCTTCTAGTTCGCGATGATAAGTGATAGTTTGGCGAATTGTCTCCATCGTCTCGTCAATGACATTAAAGGAATAATTCACAGACACGAGATCATTAAACCCTGCTGCCTTAAGATCGCGACAATTTTCTAACACAGTGCGTAGGTTATAGCCCATGCGCATTTTACGCACCAACTCCTGAGAGCCGCTAGTAATACCAATCTCAAAATAATTCATCCCCGTCTCCACCATCAGATCACACAATTGAGGAGTCAGGTTATCCGCCCGAATATAAGCCGCCCAACGAATATCATCCATACCCGAAGCCTTAATCTTGGTGAGTAATTCCACTACATCATCAATAAAGCGCTTGGCAGGAATAAATTGGGCATCGGTAAACCAAAAATTTCGCACCCCACGATCATAAAGCTGTCGCATTTCGGCAATTACTTCATCGGCAGGATTAATTCTGACCTGCTTGCCCTCAATTACCGTATAGATGCAGTAACAACAGTTATGGGGACAGCCCCGCTTAGTTTGTACCCCAATATAAAAATCCCGATCCTTGAAATAATACTGAAAATCTTGCCAAATACTTTCGATATAATCATAATTACAGGCAGTTTTTTCAATGGGCGCGGGTTGCTCATGGATCAGCCGTTCTCGCGGTTGATTTTTGCCCACGGTATAACAGCGCTCAGCGGTAATATCTAAACCCTGCACCATTTTTTCTAACAGTGATTCCCCTTCACCGACAGAGATGATCGTACCTTGGGGCAAAATCGCCGCCAATTGTTCATAAAACACACTCACTGCCCCACCGCCAAGCACCGCTTGTACCTCAGATTGATAACACCGCGCCCGCGCCAAGCCCCGCCGTACCAATTGGGAATTGCGCCATAACTCAGTGTAATAAGCCGTAAATAAACGCAGCCCATTAACCGCCCCCCGCAATTTAGTCACAGGATTTTTAGCATAGTAAAACTCGAAGGCATTTTGCAGAGGATTACCGCCACGCCCCCCCACTGGAGCATAAATCTGAATATCGCGCCATGAATAGACCAATAAATTAGGCTGAAATTCATCAATAGCCCGATCCAATGCCCCATAAAAATCCAGCGGCGGCACAGTACCGAGATCAAAAATCCGTTGCTCCACTTCAGGGGCAAACTTATGGATATGATCGGCTAAATAGACTACACCAATGGGAAAAATCGGATTACAGGGCAGCCGCACATAAAGAATCCGATCGGATTTTGGTTGATGATTTCCCGAAGTATGGGGGCGTGGCTCAGGCAGAACCACCGCAGGCACAGAAGCAGTCATAAACCCTCAAATGCTTAATAGCTAACTAGCTAAGATTGGCTTAGCTTTAGGCGTTATATATCTTAATATTTTGTCACTAATATTCCTTAATCTTTATGCTAACTAGGGCATCGGCATATTGATCTTAAGGGAGATGTTAGGCACAACAAATCTAGCCCAAACCAGAAAATTGTTGCCATAATTTAGTTTCAGGGTTTAGGGCCCCAGCATTAGCAAATCTCCATGTAAACCATCATCAATGGTAATTGTGTTTACAATCACGGGCTAGTAATCGGTGTTAGGGTTACAAATAGTCGCTCTTAGTCAAATTAATTCACTGATTGCCCGTAAATTGTTTCTGTGTTGCTCACCCATGAACCAGACTGCCCCAGATCAACAATACCTAACCCATTCTCATACCTAAAGAGACTTGTCTAAGGAGCTTGTACTTAGAGTGATAGTCAGGCGTGGATTATGACGTGGATCATGGCGGGTGAACCTATGACTCAACCTACCACTTGGGCTTTTTGATCTGGTGAGTCATAGTGAGTAATAGTGATCACTGTAAGGATTTATACCTGACAGGTGGGTATCTTTCATTTAAACTTCTGTAGCATTACTTATGTAATATTTTTAGTCGCCTTGAGTCTCCAAATTGTGATCAAACCCTTGAGACCCCATTTAAGGCGGTGAGAGGGTGGTGAGAGTCATGAACTTGTCTCTAGCCACCATCGCAATCAAGCTATGGCTCAATCATCATATTAGGTTTATGACATTAGGTTTATGACACTAGGCTTGATGTTCGATCAAACCGCACTTATACGCTTTTCATACGATTCATTTCATCATGTAACCCCTATGTCTGTATTTGATCCCTTACCTTCTAGTGTCCAAAGCGGAAAGATTGTGTGCTGCTATGTTAATGCAACTAGCAAAATCCAGATCGCCCGTGTTACCGATGTACCTAACTGGTATTTTGAGCGCGTGGTGTTTCCGGGGCAGCATCTCATTTTTGAAGCTATTGCCTCAGGACATCTAGAAATTCATACTGGTATGATGGCTAGTGCAATCTTGTCAGATACAATTCCCTGTGTGCAACTACAGATAGAGGAAGTAGCAGAGGTTAACCCCTTACCTGCTTGGGTTCCTGTGAAACCGGCAGAGCAAGATGCGCCTGAACCTGAAACTGTTTCGCCCTAAAATATGCTCTATGCCTTGAGATATGCCCTAAGATATGGATCTATTGTCCCCCGAATATGGGGCTTTTGTGGTGGGTATTGCCGCATTATATTGGCTGATTCCCCAAACTCAGATTCGCTTGCTAGTGGTTTTGACTGCTAGCTTGCTGTTTTACACCCTATTACAAAAAGAGTATGTCTCTTTGCTGCTGTTTCTGATGGCGGTAAATTTCTGGTTGGGCACGCAAATGCTCCATAGGGGAATCATGGTGCGGCGCATCCTCTTGTGGGGGGGGATCTGTCTAGACTTAGGGTTATTAATAGGGTTTAAGTATGTGCCGTTTTTGGCCAGTACTGCTAGTAGTGTGACAGGTTGGACGGCGGGTCATGCCTTAGCGCTGTGGATGAAAGCTCATATCGAACCGCCGCTAACTTTAAGTTTTTTTGTGTTTGAACTGATTGCCTATCTGATGGATGTATATCGCGGCGCTAAACCGGCACAAGGTTTTCAGGGTTTTTTGAATTTCTCGGCCTATAAATTATTTTTTCCCAAATTAATTTCGGGACCGATTACGCGCTATGGGGAATTTGTGGGACAGTTGGCGGCGCGGTCTGGGCCTCGGATGGCAGACTTAGCCGAAGGAGCTTGGTTAATTGCCTTCGGTGCGGCCAAAAAAGGCATTGTGGCGGATAATGCGGGGCGTTATGTGGATTTATGTTTCCGCAGTTTAGAGCGAGCGGGCAGCACGGATCTATGGCTGGCCCTATTGGCTTATGCGATCCAAATTTATTGCGATTTCAGTGGCTATATTGATATGGCGCGGGGGGTGGGTTTACTGTTTGGCTTCCGCTTGCCGCAAAATTTTGATTTCCCCTATTTTGCCACGAGTATTACCGATTTTTGGCGACGCTGGCACATGACCCTGGGGGCGTGGATGCGGAGTTATTTATATATTCCTTTGGGGGGATCGCGGGGTGGTTTATTTAAAACCTGCCAAAATTTATTTGTGGTGATGGTGGTGGTGGGGATTTGGCACGGGGCTAACTGGGGCTTTGTGGTATGGGGCGTGTTTCATGGGGTGCTTTTGGTGCTACATCGCCTAATTATTGCCATAGGAGCGCTTTATCCTTGGTTAGCCAAGATCTGGCAGCCGTGGCCTCTGCAACTTCTGGCATGGGCGATGACCCAATGTTTAGTATTGGTGAGTTGGGTTCCCTTTCGGTTGCCGGAATTGCGGGATAGTTGGATGTTTTTCCAGCGGTGTTGGGGTTTTGCTGGCGATCCCCAGTTTGGCGTGAAAATTTATGTAACTTCTTTGGGTTTAACCGCTGGGCAAATTGGCGCTCTGTTGGCTACAGTGTTTATACTCATGGCAATTACCTGTGGGGCCAACCGGACGCGGTGGGAATTAAATTGGCAAACTAAATTATTTCTTGTGCCTGTGGCTTTGTATCTGGTAGGCATTTTAGGCACAGACAAAAAATTACCGTTTATTTACTTTGGTTTTTAGGAATATTTATAGATCGAGGGCTGCGGTAAGTTGTCCCAAGCTGAAATCTGTGGTGGTATAGGTTTCTAGACCCTAATAAGCTTTTTGCTACTCCCCTTAACCCAAGTTTATAGTCATTTCAAATAATTCTGATACATGACAAGCAATTGACCACCCCCTGCCTGCGGCGTACCCCTCCAAGGGAGGGGAATTTTAATCTTGTCTGTAATTCCCCTCCCTTGGAGCTACGGTGTACACACAAGTCCAAATTGTGCGATCCCA
>JBAXSK010000149.1:0-10402 GCA_037130765.1 Pseudanabaena sp. ELA607 | reverse complement strand
GGTTATTCTAATGCGTTGGGTTGTGGAAAGGAGTAATGCTTGGGTGGAAAGATGTATAGTCATTTCAAATAATTCTGGCACATTAAAAGCACTTGACCACCCCCAGTCTGCGGTGTATCCCTCCCTTTGAGGGATATCAGGCTTTGCTTGACGGGGTGGTGTTATTTATTGAATTCAAGCCGTACCGTTCTTAATTTGATTGACTATAAAAGTCTGGTTAAAAACTTTGACAGAACTTTATTCAATGCTAATGCTAGGCTCAAGCTTCCTAAGATATCAAATCAGTTCTATAAATACTTTAGGGAAATAATAAGAGAACTAATTTAGACTAAGATGCTGATTTATCCGCTGGAATTTCTGCCGTTGCCTCAGATGAATGGGATTTCGCTTTAGCTTCTAGAGCTTCTAAACGACTGCGGAGAGTTTGATTTTCCTTTTTGAGTTGTTCCATTTCATCCCTTAACTGCTTTAATCCGGCATCTTTGCCAATAGCTTTTTGCACCTGTTGCACTGCTTCATCAGCAATTCGACGCACTCTACCATCAGGAGTTTGGTGGGAAAGAGTCGTCAAAATCTGAATTGCCCCAGCATCATTAATTTGCCCCAAAGCATTGACTACCGCAACTTGAGTCAAAAAGAATGTTTCTTGGGATAACACCTGTAATCGATTGAGAATCAGACTAGTTTTAGGTTTAGTTTGGGATTTCCCTAATGCACCAAGGGCGCGAATTGCCGCTAAACGTAATGCTTGCGGCGTTTCTGGCGCAGTATAGTCAATGATGGTTTCTAAGGCTGTATCTGCCTCTTTGAGCTTCGCCAAACCAGCAATTGCGCCAGAACGTACCACTTCATTCCAACCACTGCGCTCCTTCAGCACGGTTTGCAATAATTTAATCACCTTGGTTGGTTCCCGATCATGGCTTAAATCAGCGGCGAGACTACCTACCTGGGTTGCTGCGGTCGCTTCAACGAAATAGCTAGGATCGCCTTTTTTGAGAATGGGTTTAATGGCATCTAGACTTTTTTGTACTTTAAATCCCCCAAGGGCTTGAATTGCAGTTTTACGCACCTTTGAATCGCGATCTTGCAGCGCCTCAGCTAACACATCCCAAGTTTGATCTAGTTTAATGGTAGCTAGACTTTCCACAATTTCTAAACGCAAGCCCCAAAATGCTTCTTTGGTATAGGCTTCGCTTAAAGCTTGCACTGCTTCTAAACCACCTTTTTTGGCGATAGCCTGAGCGCATTGAATCTTCGCCAAGGGATCTTCATTGTGCAATAAACTAGATTTGAGTTCCGTTAAGCCATATTCTAAGGTAACTTGTTTCAGGAAATGATTCCCATGATCAAAACTAATAAAACTTGGTTTCTGATCGAGGGGGAAATAGAATGCCTGTTCTTTCTCGAAAATACGCACTCGGAAAGTTTTATATTCCACTGCCGGAGCCGTATTTGGGCTATTTTCGGGTTGACTTGATGAGCTAGGAGCCACAAATCCAAAAGTGATCGGTAATTTTAAATCAAATAATTCCTCTTGGGTTTGGCTCACATTCACTTTCGCTAATTTATTTTCGTGATCCCAACTATAATTGATTTTATATTCGGGATGACCGCCGCGAAATACATACTGATCAAACAGAAATAAGCAATTTCTGCCGGTGGTGGTTTCAATGGCACGAAGTAAATCAATCGTCTCTACGGTTTGATGAGCATGGGTTTTCACGAAATGCTGAATTGCTTGCCAGAATAAATCATCGCCCAATTCTGCTCGCAACATATGATAAACACAGCCGCCCTTCTCATAAATATGGCGATCATACAATTCAATGGCTTCGCGATACACATGGGTTACCATCGGGCGACGATAGCGGCTACTGTCTTCATGGAAGTAACTGCGAGCTTCATTGAGGCGATAATAAGCCGCTTCTTCCCTACCATATTCATGTTCCATCCATAATACTTCAGCATAGGTTGCCATACCTTCCTTAATCCAAGCATGGGACCAATGTTTAATTACCACCAAGTCACCAAACCATTGGTGCGCCAGTTCATGCAACACTAGGGTTTCACTAGCGCGATGATCTAAAGCGGCTCTAGCATCAATCACACAGCGATCCGTTAACAAAGTAGTGGAAGTATTTTCCATGCCGCCAAAAATAAAGTCAGCGACACATACCTGAGCATATTTAGGAAAAGGATAGGGATAACCATAAACTCGACTAAGAAAACTCATCATGCGCGGTGTTTTCCCCATCGTCAGCCGTGCTTCTGTTTCTGTGCGTGACTGATCCACATAATAGGTAACTGGTTTCCCTTCCCAATCTTCAATTACTTCGCGAAAGTCGCCCACTGCTAAAGTCATTAAATAGCTAGGATGGACTTGGGATTGCACCCAATGGACGATTTTCTCTTTGGTTTCTTTTTGTCCCTTGGTGGAAGGTACTACAGCCTCACTGACTTTCTCGCCATTAGAAATTGCCTGCATATTTTCAGGGATGCGCACTTTGATTTCTGAAGTGGCTAACTGTCCCGGATAATCAAAACAAGGAAACCAATAGCGCGAATCTTCATCTTCCCCTTGAGTCCAAACTTGAGTAGGTTTTTGAGGCTGATGTATGGAAGGCTGCACAAAATAAATGCCCCTCTGGGGTTGCACAGCACGATAATTGATTTGCAACTCCAATGATTCACCAGTTACCGTCGGTATGGTCAGATCAATGCGCAAGTATTCCCCATCATGATCAAAATTTTGCGCTACTTCCTTAATGGTAACAGATTCAATCTGTAATTTCACCGCATCTAATAGTAATTCTTTAATCCCATCCCGTAAAGGATTTAGACGAATCGTACAACTACCGGCAATTGTTTGATGAGGAATATCAATTGCTAGATCTAAAGCAATATGTTCCACTTGCCCAGGGCGATCAGGGTTGTAGTGAGGGGTTGCCCCTGGTAGTTGAAATGACTTCCGTTTGCTTTTTTGTTCATCCTCTCCATAGGCTAGATTGTCAAAGTGATGCTCCAGTATCGATGCGGTGATTACTTCAGCCATAGCCTGAGATGAAGATTGAACCATAGTAATTACTCCTAATTATTTTAAGTGTTTCTGAATTGCTGAATTATTAAGCTTTACTTTAAGGGAAGTAATTGAGTTAAATAATTAATTCAGTTAAATAACTCATGTTACGCAGAAGGTTATAAGACCCTCACCCCTAAGCCCCTCTCCCTTTTTGGGAGAGGGAACAAGGAAAAAGCTAAAAATGGTTCTTGCTCCCCTGCTCCCGCTCTGGGAGCAGGGGCTGGGGGATGAAGGCAGATTTTCTATCTGCGTAAGGTGAGTTAAATAATATTGTACTGTTAACTATTTTACCTAAACCTACATAACCCATCATAGCAATTGGACTGATTTTACCTAATTTTAATAATTTCACTGCAACAGTCACGCTGAAGCTGGATTTTATCGCTAGGAATGATAGTTGATCAGCAATTCCAAATTCAAAAAGTAGCAAATAATACAGATGTAAGTAACTAAATAAAGGTAGAGCTTAAAATGTGGCGAAAATGATAACCCCAGCCAGTCAATGCCACCAACAATCTTAGTTTTTAGTGTTTTCTTAGCTTTCCTGAAAGAGGGGATAAAGAAAATAAAAGATCCAAGAAGCAAAAGCAATGGGACAAAATTTAAAATTGACGATGCCATGTTGTCAGCATTCTCCATGTTTTTCATGCAAAGTCAATCATTTTTAGAATATCAAAGACAAATGCAGAGTCGCAGCGGAAAAAATTTTGACCCTTTCAGGTAGCTTTTTTGTGGCGGGTTTGACCGGAAATTGCTGTAGGTGGTTGGGTCAACGAAACTCATGATTATGGTGGTTGTGCTCTTATGTCTTATTTAGCGGCTTTTGAGTTAGTATATTATTCACTATGACGGTGATATGTTGCTGTATCAAGATTCGGGCTATGACTGGGCTGTTGAGGCTAAGTATCTGATGGATCAAAAAGATAAAGCAGTAGCAGCCAGTCCGAGGATCAGTCCCCCCTTTTGTGAACACCTAAATATTTCTGATGCTCCGAGTGTCCATGAGGTGCAGAAACTTTTTCCGGTAGAAGGAGGGTGGCGCAATGATTGGTTTAGTACGCGTTGTTTCTTGATGGACAGGAATAAGTTTGATGCCTACTTGCCACCAATCCAAGGTAGCTTACTGCTTGAAACTTTAGCACTAAACCACATATGTATATAGAGTTGCTTCCTCAAATAATTAATTCCGTTTGTGATGGTAATGTTTCTGATGCCCAAAAAGGTTATGCTGATATAAATATTCCTGCATGTCAGGGCTTTATAAGAGCTAATTGCTAAAGCAAATTTCAATTGACTATATACTTTAGAAAAGTTTGACTTGACCCTGCTACTAGAAATACTTCCATCAGAGTAGATTCATAACAAAAAAAATAGACTAACCCCCAGCGGAGTTAGTCTACGGTTTAAAGAGAAAATTTGCAGATCTTCGGTAGAACGATTCTTGGCACAACTATGAAACACAGATTGGTATAACACAGATGCGTGCCAGTGGCTTGCACCACAAAACTTTGATTTTGCAAACTTACTGCACCACGAGCTTGACGTTAGCACCAGCCAAACCAGGGCGCTTTACCTCCGCCAAAGCCTTATTCACGGCATATTTCTGATTAATCGAATTGATCAGTTCGGTCTGGTTGTGCTTCTTAGCGACACCCCACAGATCGGCAATCAAATCAAAAGACCCATCGGCATTACGAGACCAACCTAAATCATAATCACCTTCGAGGACGGCCACAATGTCAGCCCGCAACCGCTGACCATTATAACCACGCACCTCGGCTTCGGTCTGCATATTAATGCCCAGGTCGCGTAAAGAAGTTTTCAAGATTTCGGCATCAGTAACTTTGGTACGGAGAGTGCTGAAGTGAGACATGGGATTGACTCCTGTAACTAATGGTAAACTGAACTGATTGAACTAAACTGAACTGAAGAAATGAACCATGCAAAAATGTGTCGTTTCGACGGTAATCTATTCTAGTTTGCTAGCTCCTAATTCCTAGTAAAAGGAATCTAAAGAATCTAGCCAACCCTCGGCTTATTCCTACCGTCTGCAAATAAGCCAAGGAAACTTGTTAAAACTCCAGTCGCTGATATTCAGCCACACTGGTAGCCGCAGGTCTAGCCCGCAATCTTGCCCAATCCCGCAGACCATTCACCTGCTCTGTCATCGTGCGCGACAGAGGCGTAGTGGACTTGACCGCAGAGATAATGTCCAACTGGGTAAACTCCCGATCTTGGGCAAAAGCTTCATACATCGCCGCGATGATGGCTTGCTCAATTTCTGCCCCCGAATAACCATCAGTGACTTTGGATAATTGTTCCAAATCAAACCGACTCATCTCAGAACGTCGCTTCCGTAAATGAATCCGGAAAATATCGAGCCGTTCGTCAAAAGTAGGCAGATCCACAAAGAACAATTCATCAAACCGCCCCTTACGCAGAAACTCACCCGGCAAACGATCCACCCGATTCGCTGTGGCCATCACGAATACCGGTGACTTCTTCTCTTGCATCCAAGTTAAGAATGTGCCAAAAATCCGCGAAGAAGTGCCGCCATCGGAGTCCGCCGAACCTGCGCTCCCAGCAAAAGCTTTATCCAATTCATCAATGAATAAAATCATCGGCGAAATGGATTCGGCTACTTTTAACGCATTGCGCAAATTTGCTTCGGAACGTCCCACCATCGACCCATCATAGACCCGCCCCATGTCTAAACGGACCAGAGGCAAAGACCATAACCGCGCTGTAGTCTTGGCAATCAAAGATTTACCACAACCAGGTACACCCAAAATTAACATTCCCTTAGGTTGGGGTAAACCATATTCCCTAGCCCGCTGACTAAAAGCATTAGAGCGATGATGCAACCAACGCTTTAACTCTTCTAAGCCACCAATAGAATCGATATCTTCTTCATCTTCGATATATTCGAGGATGCCATTGCGCCGAATTAGCTGCTGCTTTTCCGAAAGCACAATTTCTACTTCATTTTCTGTGAGCTTACCCGTAGTCACTTGGGCTTTGCGATATACTTTCTCTGCTTCGTCCTGAGTCAATCCCAGAGCGGCACGGACTAACTTCTCTTTAGTTTCTGTATTGAGCCGCTTCGCCCGCAAAACGCCTAATTGCTGGGTTAAAACATCTTCAATATCCTGCACCGAAGGCAAGGGATAATCTAAAACGACAATCTCTTTTTCTAATTCTATAGGTGGTTTGATTTGAGTCGGTGACATCAAAATTAATGTCCGTTGCGAACCCTTGAAAGCCGCCACTACATCCCGCAAACACCGCACCACCACTGGATGATCAAAAAATGGATGCAGATCCTTAAATAGATAAATGGTTGGTTCTTTGTGGTCTTGGCGAATCAGCCATCGCAAAGCAGCTTCTGCTGATTCAGTATTATTTTGGGCTACCGTGTCACCGGAACTAGATTCCGTAATCCCCCGCGTTACTGTCCAAGTCAAAAGGCGCTGACTGGGATTCTGTTTGGCAATATGTCCGATGGATTTCTCCGCACGATCTTCCTCCGGGGTAATCAGGTAGATCAAAGGATATTGGGCTTGGATGAGAATACTTAGTTCTTCTTGCATAAAATCCTCGTGAAAATCCCGATCATCTAAAGGGAAACCGTAGATCAAACCATAAAGACTCAAGCCATAGAAATCAAGCTAAAACACCTAATTGCACACAAAACGAAATATAAATCAATACAACGGTTACAGTTAATAGTGAATAGAATCTTAGTTATGGAATTCTATCCTTTAGCTCATTGCAGTTAACTGCTGCACCTATGGCATTTGTACCTATCGAACTAAAGCTTCACCTTGGCTATCCCTAAGAATTTTGTCACTCTCAGTATTGAGAATGCCTGCACCACCGACTGCCATCAATTTACCGTTACGAATCACTACTGACTGCGTACAACTGGGGCAGTTATACACTTGGTGCGTGTGACCAATGCCTGCATTTTCCACAATTTCAGGGTGGGCTAGGTAGAACCGGATGGCTCTTTCCGCAAGTTCCGACATGGAGGCGCTGTCTATGGCAGAACGGATCTTAAGCTGCTGGTGGGTCAACTCTTGCAGGTAGAATGTTACCTTTTCCTTGTCTTGCATATAACTAACTTGTTTGATTTACCCGGGTATGTGCTTAACCCTAAGACATCTGCTACCAAACTGTCAAGACGGCTTGCTGCTTTACTGGTATTTTCGCAATATTTCTTAACAAATGCATGACTGATGGGATGGGTTGGTGGTGATTAGGGGCTGACTGTGGCGAGCCAAGCTTGGAGGGCTGGGGATAAGTCACAGCGGCGACGGGTGGCGGTATCAATGGCGCAGTGGCGGGTAATGGCTTGGGCGGCGGGGCGGCTGTGATCGTCGTTGCGCCAGATGTGATATTGCAGGGTAAAGCTTTGGTGTGGCGCGGATTTTTCATCTGGATTAGAGATGGCGGCGAGATCAATCCGTAAATGATCGCCACAATATAGGGGCTGGCGAAAGTCTACGCTGGCATGAACAATGGGGACGGCAATGGATGATTTGCCAAAGAACTCGGCTAAGACGATGCCTGATGAGGCTAAGGCAGCTTCGTATGCTTCATGACACATGGTTAGTACGCAGGCAAAGTAAACCACGCCAGCGGCATCGGTATCACGAAAAGTAACGGTGCGGTGTAGTTGGTAGGGCACGGTAAAAGGGTAGGGGATTGTGATTCAAATCTTTGCTTTTTTGCTTTTTTAAATATTCTGATGCCTATCTTTGCTATACAATGGTAAGGCAGATTGTCTATCCATTCTGCCTTGAATTGGCGTTGTTGATAGTCAAATTGTTAGTAGTTTAAATTACTGAAAATGCTAGTCAAATAATGTTTAATACGTGAGAAATTTAGTAAATATCTGGCTGTAATGAGGAAATTCTAGAACTCAATTTCTTCCTCTATTTCTACATCCATAAATTGCGACTCATCCAAAGAATTAGGATCAATTAATTCCTGTTCAATTAAATCAGTATAATTTACTTCGATTTGTTTACTAAATGCTTGTTGTAATAACTTTTCTCGCTGAAATTGTTGATGATAATAGCGCCGAATTTCACAATCAGTTTTTACGTCCGTTTTCTCAAATTTCGCTAGCCAATGTTTCATCCGCTTCTCACAATGGATGGCTTGTATCTTAATAATAGCTGCCTTAACCACCATTTGCGGACGCAATAAAGCCACCCGACTATTATCATCTTCCCGTAAAAAATAATGCAATTGATCGCTAATTTCACTATCTTCAATACACATTAATTGCAATTGTTTCAACAAATTATCAGGATAACTCGGATTAACTAAATCTAATTTATTAGTATCAATCAATTCCAAAATCATCTGCCATAAACGCAAATGATTCGTCAAACTAAAGCCAATATCTACCGTTTCGAGTTCATCAAAAATATATTGGCGATGAGCGGGAAACTGCAAAAATACCTGCAATAACTGTTCTTCAGCCAACTGTAAAGCAGAAGTGCTAGTTTTAGGAGCGGCAATATTTTGATGTCCATACCAGCGCTGATGCCGTAACTGCTTTCGTAAATCCTGCTCAATTCGCAAAGCTAGATAAGCGTTCCCTTGGGATAACTGCTGCGCCGCCGTATGCAGATAGTGAGTCCGCAAAAAAGAATTATCCGGCAGATTACTCAATAAATTAGTAATGCCTTGACTACACTTCTGGAATTGATTCGCCTGATTTAGATCATGATTCGCTAATAATTGCTGAATCCGCCAATCCAGAAACAATGGCGCATCAGTCACCAATTGCTGATAACTTGCCGCATCATGATGTTTGAGAAACTCATCGGCATCTTTCCCCTCCGGCATCGTTAAAACCCTTAACTGCACCGTGCCATTAAAAATTAAATCCTTAAAGTTCTCAATTGCTTTATCTGCGGCATTAATTCCCGCCTGATCCCCGTCAAAATTCAAGATAATCTGCTTCGAGTCAGTGTAACGCACCAATTGATTTAACTGCGGCAAACTCAACGCCACGCCCATTGTCGCCACAACTTCCTTAATTCCTGCCTGATGCAGCGCAATCGCATCTAAATAACCTTCCACTACAATCGCCCGATCTAATTTTGCAATCGCATCCTTAGCCCGATCCATCGCAAATAAGATTGTTCCTTTGTGAAACAACGGCGTTTCGGGAGAATTTAGATACTTTGGCTCCCCACCGTCTAAGGCACGCCCGCCAAAAGCAATCACCTGTCCCTTAGCATCGCGAATGGGAATCATCACCCGATCCCGAAACCGATCATAATAACCAGAACCGGTTTTATTCGCTACAATTAAGCCCGCTGCTTCCACTAGCGCCACAGGCAAGCGCTTCTGTTCCACTAAATAATTATAGAGCGTATTCCAACCCGCCGGAGCATATCCAAACTGGAATTGTTGAATCGTTTCTTCAGTTAATTCCCGTTTATGGCGGATATATTCTAGGGCGGCTTGACCCTGAGATGCGTAGAGCGCATGATGATAAAAACTCGCTGCCAGAGCCATAATTTCATGGAGTTGCTCTTTTTGTGACTGCTGCCGTTGGAATTCCTGCTGCTTGGCTGGCTCAAGAGTTTTAATGGGAATATGATGCCTTTTAGCGAGTTCCACTACCACATCACTAAAAGACTGCTTCCCTAATTCCATGAGAAACTTAATTGCGCCTCCCGCTGCCCCACAACTAAAACAGTGGTACATCTGTCGCGATGGATTGACCTGAAAAGCTGTTGGATTACTGCCCTGATGGAACGGGCAAGGACCACGCAAATTCGCCCCACTCTTCCGTAAAACCACATACTCGGAAACTACATCAACGATATCGACTCGCTGATTCACTTCATCAATTGTATCTTGGTGAATGGGAAGTCCGCCCATAGTTTTCGCAGTTCCCGTTTGCAGTTTGAGTCACAGCAATTAGCTCTATTGTACCAATTTCTCAGTCATCATATAGGATATAAATATGATATTAGCCATAATTCAGCTTCAATTTACTTAGCTAAATATTCTTTTTGGTGATAGAAAGTTAAGCTAAAAATTATAGTCATTTAAAATTATTTTGGCACATTAAAAGCAATTGACCACCCCCCGCCTACGGCGTACTCCTCCAAGGGAGGGGAATTACAGACAAGATTAAAATTCCCCTCCCTTGGAGGGGTGGCAGGCTCTGCCTGCCGGGG
Source organism: Pseudanabaena sp. ELA607 (assembly GCA_037130765.1). Classification (GTDB taxonomy): domain Bacteria; phylum Cyanobacteriota; class Cyanobacteriia; order Pseudanabaenales; family Pseudanabaenaceae; genus JBAXSK01. The sequence goes on along the minus strand of JBAXSK010000149.1, from coordinate 112 downwards.
TGGTGTTATTTATTGCTTTCAAGCCGTGCCATTCTTAATTTGATTGACTATAAACTTAAAACCAAATTAAATTTAAACTAAACCTAAAATTATCCCGATAATATGATCGCTA
>JBAXSK010000148.1:0-10410 GCA_037130765.1 Pseudanabaena sp. ELA607 | reverse complement strand
GTATTCTTTGCTTCATCAGATACTGTTGCATTTCATCCTTGAATTGGCGCATTAATGCCATTAATCAGTTTAACCTGCTCATAATTCTTTTCCAAAGATAACTTGCTAGTCAATTTAATTACTTTAGAGTCAATCGGAAATAAGCACAGATTATCATCTGATTTCTTACACTCCAAACGATTGATTAGCTTCATATATATCCGACAAAAAGTTTATTCCGTTCGATATTTATAGGCTTTAGAAAATGTCGATATATCAACTTTTATTCCTGTATGGTTTATTCGATAAAATAAATCTCTCATGCTGCTTAAACTGCTGTCTAATACAAAGTTTAACCAGATTTCAAAAAATAATCGACTATTCAATACTGGGTAATCATTTGTTGGTAATTCCTTTAATATTGACTTGACGATGTTAGAAAATGAAGCTATTATAATTAATTATTTTTATGTTTTATGGGAGTAAAATAACATTTTTTGCTCCTTTTTTGTCCCTCTTTCTATCTGTCAACACTTTTGCTCTGTATTACGTTCAGGGGACTAAATTTAGTATAATATAATAATGCTATTCATATTCTATTTCCTATCCTTATTGGGTTTAGAATTACGGTTCAGATTATGTTTAAAATATTAACTATGGCGGAAGATACTATGAAACTCAAACGTATTGGTCATATTGCCATTGCTGTCAATGATATTCCTGCGGCAATTGCTTTTTATCAAAATGTTGGCTTAGAACTAGTTTGGCAAGATAAAGATTGGGCTTATCTCAAAGCCGGTCAGGATGGTTTGGCTTTACTGAGTCCTGAATATAAAAGTGCGGGGCCCCATTTTGGTTTCGTTTTTGATGATCGCGAAGAATTAGCCTTACACCATGACCGTTTAAAAGAATCCGGTGTTTTTGTTGGTGCTATCCATGATCACCGTGATGGTACAGCTTCTTTTTATGGCAAAGATCACGATCATAACTTATTTGAATTCCTTTATGAACCAGTTACAGCAGCTAGTAATAGCCAGGAAATCATCGCCCCATCAGATTAGAGCGCAATATCTATGGCGAGATCTTGGCATAAGGTGGAGTTAAGCTAATCATTCAAGAGGCGGGAAAGAGCAGATTAATTCTTAAATGCATCGGATTATGGTAATTTTCGACTAAATCTACCCCAGCAGAACCTAGCGCAAAAACGCAAAATAGTTACCATAAATAAAGTAAGACTATTTCCTCAATTTATCCCTTAATCTCATCCTATGCCTTCCTCCTCACCCAATCTTCCTGACGCTTTAAGTAGTGGTTCCCAAACTTTCCATATCTCGGCTATAGTTCGTCTTACCCTGCTGAGTCTATATATAGCCCTTACTTTCCCATTGCCATTTCTCGCCCAAGTTACCCAAGCCCCCATCCCAGCAATAGGGTTATGGATTGGCATCAGCTTGGGTTTAGTGGGGTTATATGGCGTACTCAGTGAACAAGTCATCGCCAACGACACCAACATCACGGTGACTTATCCAACTTGGATTAAATGGCTGTTGCGCCGAGGCTGGTCATTACCGTGGGCTGAGATCACGGCTCTCAAACCACGGGTCACGGGCCAAGGCGGCATCGTTTATTATTTCGTCAGCCGTGGGGGACAGGCTTATCTCTTACCCATGCGCATTGCCGGATTTGCTCGCTTAGTGGCATATATCACCACCAAAACTGCCATCGATACCCGCGATGTCCGTCCCCTCAGCCAACCGTGGATGTATTTGATTTTATTAGTTCTAACCCTATTTCTTCTCTTAATCGATCTATGGACGATTAGCACTGCCATAGGACAGGTTTAAGCAGCTATGACTTCCCATTCTATGGCTAAACATCCGCCATTACATTACGGAAAACCCCCTGTTTCTCGGCATCGGGGATTGGTATTTTTCATTTTAACGACCATATCCTTTGCTGTGCCTGGTCTGGGTATCATTGGTGCATGGTTCAAACAGCCTTGGCTCGTGCTGATCATGGCAGTTCTAGCCAGCTTATATGAACTAATCCAGTCCTTAGGAATCTTGTTAGTCGCCCGCCAAGCTAATCGCCAGCCCAATTTCCCTCTGATTCCTTTACTCAATTCTCTTTCCCATCACCTCATTGAATCAGAGCGTACCGAATTTGATCAATTAAATACGCCACTTCCCAATGTTCATCAGCCGTGGCTTGGGGTAATTGTGCCAGCATGGAATGAATTAACTGGACTGCCGCGCACCCTGAATTCCCTAGCGATGCAAACCGAGCCACCGGATTTAATCATAGTTGCTGATGATGGCTCTCAAGATGGTTCCATTGACAATTTACAAATCACCTACGAAGTGACTTGGCAAACTGTGGATGGTCATCTGATAGGACATTCCCAACTGCAACCCAATCTATATGTATTGCGGAAAGAACATAGCGGCAAAGCGGATTCCATTAATCAAGCCCTAAATATAATTCATCATTTACGACCTCAAGATCCTGAGATTACCGCTGCGGATATTATTCTCATTTTGGATGCCGACACGCGATTGTTACCCAACAGCATTGCGGCACTGCGTCAAACTTGGTTACAGTATCCCCATCTCACCGCTGTCGGTGGTTTATTATTGCCCAGTTGCGAAGGACATTCCTTAATAACACGACTGTTGGCATATTATCAAAAATATGAATATGCTCGGGTGCATATCTGGCGCTTAGCTTGGAGCCATCTTCACAGCAGTTTGATTATGTCAGGGGCTTGTGCGGCGTTTCGGCGGGATCGGCTCGAAGCTATCGGCGGCTTTAATCCCCGCAGTTGGGTAGAAGATTACGAAATTATGTACCGTCTGCATCGTTATTTCCAGCAAAATTTTCAGCACCAAAAGCAACGCTGTGAAGTGATAATTCATCCCCAAGTTGTGGTTAAAACCGATGCTCCTGGGGATATCGGGTCATGGTTACGGCAAAGGCGGCGTTGGTCGGGCGGCTTTTTAGAAACGATGTACCTGCACCGTGAGATGGTGGGGCAGCAACGCTATGGCATTCTGGGTCAAGTGTATTTAGTCCATAATGCTTTATCCATTGCGATGCCTTTTTATGGTTGGTTGGGACTGATCGCAGGCACAATTCTTTGGCTCAATGAGACACCTTTGCTTTTAGAGAACTCAAGCTTAATCTCAGTCATCTTTCTGGTGCGGATTGCTTTGGGGCTGGGCATCACCGCCATGAGTCTGAAACTCTATCGCCGTCATTATCACCAAAGAGATTTGTCCTATATCGGCTTGATTGTGAGCGAACTTTTGAGCTTTTTCTTTTATGGCGTATTGGGCAGTTTAAGTTATTTGTGGGGTTATTTGACGTTCTTTCGTCGCCAACGCCATTGGTGATAAAACCTCTGTTTTTTTGACCACCCCCCGCCGCTGGCGTACCCCTCCACAGGAGGGGAATAAAGGCAAGATTAAAATTCCCCTCCCTTGGAGGGGTGGCAGGCTTTGCCTGACGGGGTGGTGCTATTTATTGCATTCAAGCTGTACCATTCTTAATTTGATTAACTATATCTTAGCTAACTACATATCTCCTAGCAATAGAAGATACTGCATCACATTAAAGAACGTAAATAGCTAAATTCTTTGGGCGGACCATCTTCTTTTTCTAGTTCAAAATTAATTACACCCCAACGTGGTTCGATCACTGGTTCAGGACTGAATTCCACTAATAAACCATATAAACGCCACCCATCTACTTCTTTGACACTACGCTCTAGATAGGGAGTCATTAATGATTCATAACGTCGCGCAATAGTTACCTTAGTAGTCCTAAACCCTTGCATATAAAGTCGATCCACTGCCTCATGAATTTCAAACCGAATACCATCAGGATGACTATGTTGGCGATACCATTCCGATTTCCATAGTCGCCATTGTCGTTCTGACTGTAAATGGACTAAATTCTCAGTGGTAGGATCAACCTCAAATATGCCGTGGCGTGGGCATAGATAACTATCGGTCAAAATCAGAGCCGCAATTGGTTGACGACAATGGGGGCAATTAATTTCGCTGCCAAACAAAGGATATTCCGAAGATACGCTGATATGGGACATAAAAACCGATGGTATGATTAAGTCCGAATAAGTTCGAGGGTATCTTCTGATCGTACCATGACGGCTTTATCGTAATTATGTATTTTATCTGAAGCTGTATCTTGAAGTCAAGTCCCCATCAAGCTCCAGTTTGCACCCTTAAACAATTTTAGAGCGCCGTGCATCTAAGTAAATGACATCATGAAATAGATCATGGACAGGCAAAATGCCCCTCCCCCAAGGGTTTGATCACCAAGATCTAGATTGCGTCAGATCGGCAACTGCTGTAACTCTAAACATAGATTAGATTTTATGCTTTTCGCCAATGATCGTTGTTTTACCAAGAAACCGATCCCGCACTTCTACCCAGCTATAGCCTCCCCCAATCATCTGACAGCCTAAGATCCTGCCATTATCACTCATGGGAACTGTGCGCACTCTAAAAAGCTTATCACCGAGAGGATCTTTCGCAGGCATACCATTGGTACAATTAAACACCGCCCCCCACGACAGGATCAAAGAATTCCCATTCGCACTGAAATCACCGAGTCCATTCGCACCAAAGACTTGCCGCTTTACCTGAGTAGCGAGATTTAACAGGTGTACCCCACCACCACCGCGTAATTGATAAACAATAGTGGAATTATCTGGACTGATCGAGATACCTGTGACCCCATGAGTCTCATCTCCCGAACCATCCAGATATGGAGTATATTCACGGGGCACAAAGTTGTACACTCGCTGGGAAAAAATTTCCCCACCAGTAGCAATATTCCATGCTTTAATCATGCCTCCTTCATAGTCCTCATTCCCTGCCACCAAAACCTTACCATCTAGGCTCAAAGCAAAGCAGAATATATCAGGAAATGAAAATCTGCCCAGAACTTTACCTGTCGATAACTGCCATACCTCAACCATACTGCGATCACGGTCACGAATCATGGCGGCAATAATTTCGCGGTCTTGGCTCAGATAGTTACTTTGAAACACAAAAGATGCCTGATCAACACTGCCTAATCTGCGCTGGGTTGAGAAATCAAGAAAATGGATTAAATTATCATGATCCGTAGTAATGACGGTTTGCCCATCGGGAGTAATGCTGAGGGATTTGAGATCATCATTGCCATTAACTTGATCCACCTCTTGAAATGTTTGCAGATCATAGATCTTGAGACATTTTAAGCCGAATTGACCGACTAATATTGTACCTTTAGCATTGATGCCAATGGTGCGGCAATAACGCTCGGAATCGAAGAAAGAGTGCATAGATATGGTGACTGATTGAGAACCGTTTAAGTCTTTGCTGCCAAATAAACCGATCAATTGCATAGATCGCTGATTTTTTCTCAGTAAGCAAAGATAATTTACAAATTCAGGAAAAAAGTCGCGAATCTAAAACTTGTAATTTTCGTTATTCTACTCCGTCTCTCATTTTGACCAAGTTTGTGGTGTGTTTACTTGTAAATTACTATGACTTCAATCCTACGGTGATGTCATACCATCAACCAAGCTGATTATTCATTACAAACCAAAGTTACCAGAGTAAACTATGGGCACATTTCATATTCTTGATGGCGATCTCACTGCCGAACTGCTGGAAATCTATCTTCATGCTGAAGCTGTGGCAGTAGATACGGAAACTATGGGCTTAATTCCACGCCGCGATCGCCTCTGTTTGGTGCAGATCTGTGACGCTGCCGAAAATGTCGCCCTAGTGCGGATTCCCCAGCACCACAAAGCCTCGCCCAATTTAAAACGGCTGATGGAAACTGATGAAGTCCTCAAAGTTTTTCACTTTGCCCGCTTTGATGTGGCAATGTTAGAAGCTCACCTAGAAATCACTACCTATCCGATTTTTTGCACTAAAATTGCGAGTAAACTTGCCCGCACCTACACCGATAAACATGGTTTAAAAGAAGTAGTTAAAGAATTGATGGGTGTGGAATTAGATAAAACCTCTCAATCCTCTGATTGGGGTAGTGTGTTTAGCCTCAGTGAAGAGCAACTGCGCTATGCCGCCAATGATGTGCTTTACCTGTTACCAGTGCAAGCCAAACTGCGGGAAATGTTAATCCGTGAAGATCGGGAAAATCTAGCTCAGGCCTGTTTTGCCCATTTGCCTACCCAAGTATATTTAGACCTGTTGGGTTACGAAAATATTTTTGTACACTAATTGCCGCCCCATTGCTAAAATTCCGGTGATCTGCTAAGCCCCAACGAAATCAGTTTCCTAATCACTTTCCTAGCTCCCATTACCTACCATGACCGCCCTATCAGATCGTTCATCTCCAGCCAGCTTAAGCTTGCCCCCCTCGGTGGAGCCAGCCTATGTCACAAAATTTTGGCAATGGCGAGATCACCAAATCGCTTATACCGTCGTGGGTCAGGGTTTGCCCCTCGTGCTAATTCATGGTTTTGGTGCATCCATTGGACATTGGAAAAATAATATTTCCGTTTGGGCAGCGGCGGGTTATCAAGTCTATGCCCTAGATTTATTGGGTTTTGGGCAATCCGACAAACCCCAACTTGCCTACAGCCTCGAACTCTGGCAAGAATTATTGCAGGATTTTGCCCATGCTCACATACCCCAGCGCCCCTGTGTATGGATTGGCAACTCCATCGGTGGGCTATTGGCTTTGATGTTGGCCAGTGATGCCCCGCAATTATCCCTCGGTGCAGTGCTGCTCAATCCTGCTAGCGGTTTGAGTCATCGTCCCGAAGAATTGCCCCCTCCTTTACGCTTGGTGATGGGTGCTTTTAGCTGGTTGGTCTCTTCAGAGCTAACGGGTAAATTTGTCTTTGAGCAAGTGCGCCAAAAACATCGGATTCGTAACACCCTAGCTCAGGTCTACCGCAACCGCGCTGCCATTACCGATGAGCTAGTTGAAATGCTCTATGCTCCTTCCTGTGATGCCGGAGCGCAACAGGTTTTTGCCTCAATTTTGTCGGCTCCTGCTGGGCCCCAACCCACAGACCTCCTCACCCATCTCGAAAAGCCCCTATTGGTTTTGTGGGGGGATGCCGATCCTTGGACACCAATCAAGGGTGCATTGCCCTACCACCAAGCCAAACAAGCGCCCCAAGCAGATCGAAATCCCGACATTGAGATCATCCCCATTCCCAACACTGGGCACTGTCCCCATGATGATCGCCCTGAAATAGTCAATGCTTTGGTGTTGCATTGGTTGAGTCAGCGTTTTAGCAAACCACACTCCTTGACTTAACTAAGCCTTAACCTAACTCAGCATTAGTGCGGGTGTTTTGCCATATTTGGGCGTAAAGTCTGGATTTGTTAGACAATACTATAAGCATCATAGACTAATTCCTATTTTTGCTGCGCTTCCATTCTCGGCAGTTAGCCTCGCCGTACTTTCTGCTCACCCTAGCTATAACTCCCATAATCTATGACCGTGGATGTTCGCAACCTAGCCGCCATTGATATTGGCACTAATTCAATTCACATGGTGGTGGTCAAAGTTCGCACCGATTTGCCCAGTTTCTCCATTACTGAATCGGAAAAAGAAACCGTCCGCCTTGGGGAGCGCTGTGCCCAAACTGGTAACTTAACCGAACCTGCGATGGCGCGATCTATCGATGCTTTGAAAAGGTTTCGCACCATTGCCGAGAGCCTTGGGGTAGCAGAAATTATCACTGTTGCCACCAGTGCCACCCGGGAGGCTCCCAATGGTAGCGCTTTTTTGCAGCGGGTGTATGAAGAAGTGGGACTAGAAGTAGAACTAATTGCCGGACAGGAAGAAGCACGGCTAATTTATTTAGGGGTCTTGTCAGCGATGGAGCTAAATAATCAGCCCCATATTGTGATTGATATTGGTGGCGGTTCCACAGAATTGATTTTAGGGGATGGCCACGACCCTGAATACCTCAGCAGCAGTAAAATTGGTGCTGTGCGCCTGACGGATTTGTTTGTCAAAACCGATCCCATTAGTGCCCTTGAATATGATCGACTAGCTAGCTATGTTCAAGGTATTTTGGAGCGTCCTATTGATGAAATTCGTCAGATTTTAGGAGCGGCTCCGTTACGATTGATTGGTACATCCGGCACAATTGAAACCATTGCCACACTGCACGCCAAAGACATTGATGGGAATGTTCCATCTCAATTGCAAGGTTATGAGGTGGCATTTGCAGATATTGAGAATTTAGTTTGGCGGTTGCGAAAGGCTAATCTGGCAGAACGCACGGAAATGGTACGCCAAAAACGCGCCGAAATCATTCTTGCTGGCGGTGTCATTTTGCAGGAAGCCATGCGGTTATTGGGGGCATCGCGGTTGGTGGTGTGTCAGCGTTCCTTACGGGAAGGTTTGATTGTCAATTGGATGATTCGCCACGGGTATATTCAAGATCGGTGGCGCTATCAAAGTTCCGTCAGGGCCCGCAGTGTGCAAAAGCTAGTGGACAAATATCAGATTAATCTCAATTATGCTAAGGAAGTGGCTCGCCATACTTTGAGTATTTTTGACCAAACGGCGGGGATTTTGCACCAATGGGGCGATACGGAACGGGAATTGCTCTGGGCTGCGGCGATGCTCCATAATGCGGGTCACCACATCAGCCATGATGCCCACCATAAGCATTCCTATTATTTAATTCGTAATGGGGAATTACTGGGTTTCAACAATTCCGAAATTGAGATTATTGCTAATATCGCCCGCTATCACCGCAAAAACGAACCGAAGCGCCGCCATGAGAATTATCAACGTTTGACCACAGAAAAACAACGTTTATTTGTGCGCCAAGCGAGTACTTTTTTACGTTTGGGCACAGCTTTAGATCGGCGACAAATTAATGCTATTGCGCGAGTCAATGTGCAAATTGATGCGGCAAATCGGCGCTGTCATTTAGCCCTGAGCGCCAAAAATAGCAATGATCCTTGTCATTTGGAACTATGGAGCCTTGATTATAAAAAAGCGCCGTTTGAGGGACAATTTGATTTAGCTTTGACAACAGCACTTGCCCTGCAATAAATTGCGGGCTAAAAGCTTAAACCTGTTAAAACAGGTTGATTTGCGTAAGTCCTATAGGTTTAGAATCTGGGGCAGTGCTAAAGCACTTACTACTAACCTGATCAAGCTTTAAGAACATCCTAGTTCTCAATCAAAGAAATTATAATTCAAATCATTTTGAGACTGGGAAAGTTGGAAATAAACCTCAAACCTCAAGACTAACCTTGAGATCATTCAACTTACTATGATGTTCAATAATTTTGTCATGCTGCAACCGCCCAACCACAATCCCTCCGTGAATTCCCAGCCTCTGAGCAAAATCAATCACAGCCTCACGGGATCGCAGAGTATATAATTCCACTTCTGCTTCCACTGGAATTAAAAACTCCCTTGCCCAAGCATTTGCCTCATCTTCTTGCTGTGACTCAATGCGATCGCCATAACCAGAATCATCAAGAAAAATGTCTTTCTTATCATGGAGCAAAATATGCGCCGCTTCATGGAAAAATGTGAACCAAAAACGATCATTCTGTTTCCCATACAACGAAAGCTGAATCAAAGCTTTGTGGGAATTTAGCCACCGCGCCACCCCACTCGTATAAGCACCAGGAATCGCAGGCACAATAGCCAAGATCACCCCCGCATCATGGCATAATTGCTTGATCTGCGGCATAAATTCTGTTTGAGATAAAACCGTTAGTTTGCGAATCTCTTGAATGGCTTTCTCAAATCTAGTTTTATTATATTTAGGAACTTCAGCTTTTTCGGCTTCAATCTCACCTAAACGTAACCAAGTCGAAATTGCTCCCACATTACATTGTTCTTGGCGAGTCCGCCGAAACGCGACCTGTTTTTGACCATAGTAACTTTGCCAATTGTCAGGAGAAGCCACCCCAAAAAATTGCAGCAACTCCTGCACAATTTCCGGCTTATTTTTAGAATCTAAGCGACGTTTCTCAATCACGCCCTGTTTCATTAAATCTTTCACAGGCAGATGATCTAACCAAGCAACCCAAGACTGTAAGCGCTCAATTGCTTCAATTTGAACCAATTGAGCGCGATATTGAGCCTCTCGCCGCAGCCAAAACTCTGGCGTACTCCCAATCACACGAGATAATTTTTGAGCAGATTCTTCGGTAATAGGAACTTTAGCATTAATCAATAAACTAACGTGTTTTTCGGTATAACCCAGCCGTTCTGCTAATTGCGCTTGGGTCCAGTCCCGTTCTTCGAGGGCATCTGTAATTGTGTCCCCTGGTGGCGACACCCATTCGGGCGTAAAAGAAAGTTCTGGTTCAGTCATGGTAATCTCCAATAAATATAATGCAGACTGCGGTTACTTTTGCCCAGTCAATACCGCCATCTTCTTTATATGGAATTGCC
>JBAXSK010000147.1:0-10440 GCA_037130765.1 Pseudanabaena sp. ELA607 | reverse complement strand
ACTTTGGGAGAGGGGCTAGGGGTGAGGGTCTTAGAAACTTCTGCGTAAGTCCTAAAAATATTGGGTAATACTCAGCTATTTATCTTATGTCTAGTGACTTTCCAGATCACAATCAATTATTGCGAAACAAACTATCCCTAAATAAACTGCCACGAGATTTTTATTTGCAAAATACTTTCAAAGTTGCGCAAAATCTACTCGGTACTTACCTATGTACGCAAATAAATCATCAAATTACTGCCGGTAAAATTGTGGAAACGGAAGCTTATATCGGCGCGATAGATTATGCTGCCCATTCCTATCCTAATAAACGAACCAAACGCACCGCGATTCAATTTGGCTTAGGTGGCTATGCTTATATATTTTTGATTTATGGGATGTATCCGCAATTTTGTGTGGTGACGGAAGATTACAATATTTGCAATGTGGTTCTAATTAGGGCTTTAGAACCGATCATAGGTATGGAAGTGATGCAAGAAAGACGCAAGATTAATTCTAAGAAAGGGACTTCTCAGGGCGTAATTCAGACTAAGCAAATTGCCAACGGTCCGGGGAAGTTATGTATTGCCTTGGGAATTACAACGGCTATGTATGGCAGTGATTTATGCGGCGCACCGATTTGGCTCTCAGCCGCAACAGAACCAGTAGCTGATGCACTAATTATGGCTACGCCGCGTATTGGCATTGATTATGCTGGAGAATTTGCCCTGAAGCCTTGGCGTTTTTATCTAGATGGAAACGATTATGTGAGTCGCCAGCATGGAGCCGCTATACCATTAAATTGGCTGTCATCTGATGCTTTTGAGATAGAAGATGCCAATTAAGTTTAGTTCATTACAGCATATTATTGAAAATATTAATTAATTTAAGCAACCTAGGCAAATATTTGCCCAAGATAGTTGCCTTAATGACCATTGTGGGACGGAATTTCCTTCTGAGAATTATAAGCTTCCACAATCCGCGCTTCAGGATCAATGCCTTCAAAAGTAGGTGGAATCCAGACTCTGACTAAAAGTAATGCTGCCAGAACCAGCAGGAAACTACCTGTAACCAAGACCTGCACCCAAGGAGTTTCCAGCACACCGCGTACAATTAATTCTCTTAATACCGAAACTATAGAAACTTCAACTGCTACCCCAATCGATACCCGATGCTCTTGAAGATAAATAATCAACAAGCGAAATAGTTCCACTAAAATCAAGACAAATAAAATATCTGCGGTGATGGCATGAAATTGAAAGTTAGCGGGATTTAGAAGTGAGCTGAACATATCCTTTAACTGAAGCACCATCACCCCAAATAAGCCAAGGCAAAGAGAAATCACGATCAGATCTTGCACCGATTCTAAAACACGAACCACTAAATTACGCTCGATCCAAGCGATAGGTTGAGTGGAAATTTCATCAGGAGTTTTGGACATGACTTGATCCAAATTGTTGTAGTGGTTTACTGCAATAATACTGCCACTAATTGTAAGTCATTCTATAAATTATTCCTGAAAAGCCTGTCACAAATCCATCAGAATATTACTATGAAAATATAAGCAAAAGTGATGCACTCGTTGTTAAGAGCGGTTCTAAGGAGCTTAATAGTGCTATGAATAGATAAATCCCATAAAGCTAAAGCTCTTACCGCAACTTTGAAGGCAGTAAGAGCTTTAGCTTATGATTAAGTTGTAATCTAGAACCTGATGCCGTATGGTATTTTATCAATACCCCCAGGGGAATTCGAATCCCCGTCGCCTCCGTGAAAGGGAGGTGTCCTAGGCCTCTAGACGATGGGGGCAAAGGTTTGTGCCGATTTGTTTTATCGACCTTAGATATAATAAGCTGTTGATTTTGCATCTGTCAATACTTTGACTAAAATTTTTTTGGTGGCTTCGTTTAGGGCTATTCTAGGGCAGCATTTAGGCTCTAGGAAAAGGTTTTGAGGGATTTTGACGGCGCATTTATGGGGCTAGGATTGAGTCAATTAGGCAGGAACTGTAATTAAGTCGTTAAAAATCTGGGTAGAAATTCCTGATCGGATTGGGCACAATATAGGATTTCTTTATCTGAAGTCTGAATTTATAATTTACTTACATAATTGAGTTAGAGATTTAACCTGATAGATTATAGGCGGCACTAACTCAGTATAGTTAACGGACTAAGTTGATGAAATGGATTAAGTGTTAGAGGCAAGTCTGCCATTGAAGTTTCGGATCGTGTTAGAGGAATCCCCCATGACAGTCGCTACATTCATGACCCAAGAGCTTTTAGAGGATCGTTATCGGATTCTCTATCCCATTGATCAGGGGGCGTGGGATAGCTATTGGGTAGAGGATGTGACCCACGAGACTCCCTGTGTGCTGAAGTGTTTTCGTTCTCCTGCACCCCAAACTAGTGCTGTTAATGCCACAGCCCAAAAATTCTGGCAGTTAGCGCCCCGTTTACAGCAGTTAAGTGATCAATGCCCATCTTTCCCGAAGATTTTGGCTTATTTTCAGCATGGGCAAGAGTTTTGTTTAGTTGAAGAAGTAATTACGGGGATTGATCTAAAAACTTTTTTACAATCAGAGCAAACCTTTAATGAGTCCCATATTTTATTGCTGTTGCAACAGTTGCTAGGAGATTTACATATTGCCCATGTGCAGCAGGTGGTTCACGGGGATATTCAACCGGCCAATATTATTTGGTCTGAGGCACAGCAGCGGTTTTTCTTGACTAATTTTGCTTTGTTGAAAGGAATTTCTAGCCCACTGGCTGCGGATGACACCTATGTTTTGGGTGCGCCTAGCTATATGCCAGTAGAACAGGCTTTGGGTTACTTTACGCCCCGCTGTGATATTTATGCTTTGGGAATTACGGCAATCCACCTTTTAACGGGGGTGCATCCAAGCCTGTTGGTGCGACCCCATCATTTGTTTTTGGTGACTTGGCAACAGCGGGTTAGTTTGCAACCGGCAATGATTGCCATTTTAGAGGGCATGACCCAACGAGAACCAGAGGAGCGTTATGCTTCGGCCACGATGGTTTTAGCTCAGTTAATGGGATTGCGCCGTGATTCAGGCTTATCGGTGCGATCTGCTCCGGTGGCTAGTTTACTGGGACAATTTGGGCAAGGATGGCAGCAATTAGGGACGAAGTTGCAGCTTAGTTCGGGGACTTCTGGCTCAAATTTGGCTCAGTTTAGTCAGAATAAATTTTGGCTAGTATTTTTAGCACTGGCAGTGGCTTTGGGGATGGGTTGGAGCCAAAGAGAAACCCTTCAAACGGTTTTGAGTGGCTATACCAAGGATTTAGCAGTTTTATGGCAGCCCAAACCCCAAGAATCATCCACACCTTCAAGGCAAGATTTTCAGTTATTACGCGATTTGGTGGGGCATGAGGGCTGGGTGAAGGCGGTGGGATTTTTCCCGAATAGTTATAGTTTTGTCAGCGGCAGTTATGATCGCACTTTACGATTATGGAATGTAGCTGACCCCCGTGCTTTTAGTACTTTGTCAAATCACAAGGGGCTAATTTCGGGCATCCATAGCATTGGGATTCATCCTAGCGGTAATACTTTTGCCAGTGGCTGCGTTGATAAGACCATTAAATTATGGAATGTTCGCAGTGGCAAACCGTTGCAAACCCTATCTGGTCATAGTGATCAGGTTTTATCCGTAGCCTACGAGCCTCTACATGGGGAAATCTTAGCCAGCGCTAGTGCCGATAAAACCATTCGTTTCTGGGATTGGCGACACAGCAAGGTAACCAAAATTTTAACGGGACATAAAGATCAGGTGACCACAGTGGCTTTTCATCCCCAAGGCGCACTGATGGCTAGCGGTAGTTTAGACAAAACGGTAATTATTTGGGATGTCAACACTGGTAAGCCATTGCAGGTTTTACGCAACCACACCGATGCAGTCAATGGCTTGGCATTTAGTCCCAATGGGGAGTGGTTGGCCACCGCTAGCTCTGACCGGACGGTTATTTTATGGGATGTTAAAACTGGGCAACCCCTGCGGACTTTGGTGGCCCATAGTGATCGGGTAACTGCCGTAGCATTTAGTCCCGATAGTCAAATTTTAGCTTCGGGGGGAGCCGATAACATGATTTACCTCTGGTCTGCGGCAAGTCGTGATGCCCTGAATCAGTCATCATCCCCGCAACCATTGCAAAAACTAGCCGGACATCAAGCGCCAGTTTTGTCGTTAAGTTTTAGCCCCAGAGGTTCCGATCTAGTAAGTGGCAGTGCTGACAAAACTTTGAAGATCTGGCAACAGCAATCCCCAAAAGCTAATTAAATCTTCATTTATAAATATTTTTTATATCTTTCTTTTAAGGGCAAACATATAAATATAGCAGCCATACGCCAAAATGCTTTACTCGCTCTAGTGTAATCAAACTAACAAATTAGTTCCCTCAGCCTGCCTAGTATGGAACCAAATCAACCTCAAGTCTTTAAAGTGGTCAATTAAAAGTTGATCATTCTTTGTGCGGTTCCGACTATCAGTTTCGCGATCAAAAGTGATCGAATTTGTTATGGATATTGATTCACCCTATGGTGACGAGGAGTTAAAACATAAGTGTTTCAGGACAAGTTTAGCCACAAGTTCCTCAATAAAGCACGGCATCACTCAAAATCAGTAATTAACTGGCGTGCTTGTTTACCGTTGACTGCAATTATTGCGCTATTTTGGTGCTACGCAGCATTTTCTGAGGGCACTGCTGCTACCCCACCCCCATTAACTCCTGAGAAATTACAAGAAGAACTCCATGTGGGCCTCAATACCCTATGGGTGGCGATCGCTTCATTTCTGGTCTTCTTTATGAATGCTGGGTTTGCCCTAGTTGAATCTGGCTTTTGTCGGCGCAAAAATGCCGTCAATATCCTCGCCAAAAATCTCATTGTTTTTGCCATTGCCACAGTATCATTTTGGGCGATCGGTTTCTCTTTGATGTTTGGTAACGGCAATGATTTTATTGGCTTCAAAGGCTTTTTCTTCAGTAGTTATCTCGACAATAGCCCAGCCATTGGCGCAGCTTATCAGGGGGATTTTACCGCACTAAACTGGGCGAATGTTCCTTTAGAAGCTAAGTTCTTATTTCAGCTAATGTTTGCTGGAACCGCCGCGACTATTGTTTCCGGTGCAGTGGCAGAACGCATTAAATTTGCCGCATTTTTGCTATTTAGCTTTTTTCTCGTCAGTATCAGCTATGCCATCACTGGGCACTGGATTTGGGGCGGTGGTTGGCTCAGTAAAATGGGCTTTTTTGACTTTGCTGGTTCGACGGTGGTGCATAGTGCCGGAGGATGGTCGGCTTTAGTTGGCGCAGCGCTTTTAGGGCATCGCTATGGCAGATATGATGAACGCGGCAGAGTTAGAGCCATGCCTGGGCACAATATTGGTTTATCTACTTTAGGTTGTTTGATTTTATGGCTAGGTTGGTTTGGCTTTAATCCGGGTTCGACCATGGATGTCAATCCCCGTTTAATTATTCACATTGCTTTAACCACTAATATGGGCGCTGCCACCGGTGGACTAGCGGCAACAATTACAGCTTGGTTATATCTCGGCAAGCCAGATCTGTCGATGATTATTAATGGTATTTTGGCAGGTTTAGTATCCGTAACCGCTTCCTGTGCTTTTATTAATATTCCCAGCGCGGGAGTGATTGGTTTTATTGCGGGGATCTTAGTGGTATTTGCCGTCGGGATATTTGACAGCCTGAGAGTTGATGATCCCGTCGGTGCTGTTTCGGTACACTTAGTTTGCGGGGTGTGGGGCACAATCGCCCTTGGTTTATTTAATCAAAGCAACAAATTTGGCGCTAATCCGGCTCCTAAACTGGGTTTATTGATGGGCGGCAGTTTTGAGCAATTGGGGATTCAGTTAGTGGGGATTCTAGCGGTGGCGGCTTTTACTGTAATTGCCACTTTTATTGCTTGGAAAGTGATTGGTGTAATTACCGAAGGGATTCGCGTTTCGCGGGAAGAAGAAATTGAAGGTTTAGATATTGGTGAACATGGTATGGAAGCTTACAGTGACTTCATGCGTGAATCAGACTTACAATAGGTTTAATCTGTGGCAACCTGTTTTAGCTGATTTGAGTTGGGGAATTTGCTTCTTGGCAACGATTCATAAAAAATTGGTCATAAAAACTAAGTCGCCAAAATTGAGGTAAGGTATCTTGTCTTGCCTCAATTTTCATTTTTTTAGATAAATATCGGATTTCGCGATTTGCAATCAGGGGATAATTTTATGCTTTTAGGACTAGAATCTCCGATAGAATGAGAGTCGGATTTATTCACGCAATTAACGCACTCAATTAACACAAAGTATAAAAAACGGAGATACAGTATCAATGCTTACCCTAAAGGTTGTGGTTTACGTCACAGTAATATTCTTTATTAGTCTTTTTGTGTTTGGCTTCCTCAACAGCGATCCTTCCCGCAATCCGGGCAATAAGGATCTAGAATAGTCCTCATTAGTCATCTCTTTTATAGGAAAAATATCAGTGATCCGCAGCAGCAGTGGTAGTCCGAATGGCTCTGCCCGTCAACAGCAGAAACAGCGCAGCCTTAGTGATTGGCGTTTGTTGCTGCAACTGATCCCCTATGCTAAGCGCAGTTGGCCGACTCTATTATTATCGTTTGTGCTGCTTGTGCCGCTGTCTGTGGCAGGAGCAGTGCAACCGATCCTAGTGCAGCAAGGTATTGATGGCCCGATCAAAAATGGCGATCTGATCGGCTTACGTTGGATCTGTATTTATATTTTAATCACTATTGCCGTGCGGCTGGTGTTTCAGGCTTGGCAAGGTTTTTTGGTGCAATGGGTGGGGCAACGCATCACCGCCGACATCCGTGCCGAACTCTTTGCCCATGTCACCAGTTTATCGACTAGTTTTTTTGATCGCACGCCGGTGGGTAAGTTAATCACCCGCCTGACCAGTGATGTCGAAGCTTTGGGGGATGTGTTTGCCACAGGAGCCATTGGCATTTTTAGTGACGTGGCTGCTATTGCCGTGATTGCGGTGTTTATGTTTTGGTTGCGGTGGGATTTAGGGCTGTTGCTCGTGGCGATGGTCATTCCGATTACGGGATTAATTATTTATTTTCAGCATGAGTACCGCAAGGCTAATTTTATTGCCAGAGATCGCCTCAGTGAGTTAAATAGTCTGTTGCAAGAAAATATCCTTGGGGTAAATGTGGTGCAATTGTTTGGTCGCATTCAGACTAATTCCCAGCAACATCTCAAGGTGAACCGGCGCTATGTCGATGCGGTTAATAATACGATTTTCCATGATTCGGCGGTGTCATCCACCCTAGAGTGGATTGCTTTGGTGGCGATTGCGGGGGTGTTGTGGCTGGGGGGCGGGCAATTGGCGCAAAAAAGTCTCACTTTTGGTGAATTATCGGCATTTGTGTTGTATTCCCAGCGGTTATTTGATCCGTTGCGGCAGTTAGCGGAAAAATTCACCACATTACAATCGGGTTTTACCGCCATTGAACGGATTATGGTGATTCTCCATGAGCCGATTGAGGTCAAAGATCAGGCGACTCCCCAAAATTTACCCAGTGACGGAGGGGGAGAGATTCGGTTTGATCAGGTTTCCTTTGGCTACAAACCCGATGAAATGGTGCTAAAAAATCTTGATTTTGTGATTCGTCCGGGAGAAAAAGTGGCTTTTGTGGGGCCGACGGGAGCGGGTAAAAGCTCGGTAATTCGCCTCCTGTCCCGGTTGTATGATCCAACTTTGGGGCGGATTTCTATTGATGGGGTGGATATTAGGCAAATCACCCAAAATGAGTTACGGCGTTATGTGGGGGTAATTTTGCAAGATGCGTTTTTGTTTTCGGGGGATGTGCGCAGTAATATTGCCCTAGGGGAAGACTATACCCCAGCACAAATCACTGCCGCTGCTAGCAAAATGAATGTGGATCAATTTATTAGTTCATTGCCTGATGGCTATGAAACTCAAGTGCGTTCCCGTGGCACAAATTTATCTGGCGGTCAAAAACAACTGCTGGCATTTGCGCGGGCGGCGGTGCGGGAGCCACGGGTTTTGGTGCTAGATGAAGCCACCGCGAATTTAGATGTGGGTACAGAGTCATTGATCCAAGAGGCTTTAGATCGTTTGATGGCAGGGCGCACGGCGATTATTATTGCCCACCGTTTATCGACGATTCGCACTGCAGATCGCATTTTTGTGTTGAAGCATGGGGAACTGGTTGAATCTGGCAACCATGATGAATTAATGGGGCGCGGTGGTTTGTATGCCAGTTTGTATCAGCTTGAGCAGATGGGGCACGGAAGCATCTAACCTTCATAACAAGCAATTATACTTAGTAATAAAGCCTGTGACTTTAGATGCTTTCAGTTCTATTAATTATGTGGCATATCAGAGTGCAAAAACTTTCACAATTGGGATAGTAATTCTCAACATGGCAGTACTAGCCGCAGCTAGGGTTAAGTGCTTTTAATGTACCAAAATAATTTTAAATGACTATATATGCGTACTAACAAAGGACAGACTACTGCTACTCATCCCCAGAAATAGAAGCCAAAATATTCAAAATTTCAGCAGCGCTAATATCATCGCGATCGCTTTTTGAGTAGATAGTCAACAGCAGTACATTAGTTGGAGTCTCAACCTCATAAACCAACCGATAACCCGCACTTTTTCCCTTTTGGATATTGCTATTCTTTACCCTAACCTTAATCACAATATATAGTCAATTCAAATAGAATAGGAGGTAATAGATGTCCTATAACCTTTGTGGGGAAGGAATCTCGTCTGCCAATAGCATAGATCCTTATTTGGTTTTGCTATAGTTTTCACCCAAACCAGCAATGCGATCTCCCACAAAATTGCCAACCTGAATTTGCTCAAAAACATCTTGAGTATCCGAACGAATATTGCGATATCGCTTTGATAAAGTGCGTAGGTTCTGCTTGTACTCAGGCGACAAATCAATTTGCACTAAAGGAATATCACTCGGCATCGATTCCGTCCCACATTTTTTCAAAAGGAATACGCTGCCCTGCCTTAGCTTGCTGAAAAGCCCTTTTCAAACTCGCCTTCACCTCCTCAATAGGCGTATCATCAGGATCATCTTCCAACTCTTGAACTGGTTCAGAAAACAACACAATCACACGGACACGACTAGATATGTCCTCACCAAAAGGCTGATCCAGCAATAAATGCCCTTCGCCATCGATTGTACCTGTAACTTCCACTGCTCTTATCTGGATGACCTCACTGTAATGAGAAATAAAAATATACTGTAAAACTAACTATAGCCTAATCATTAGATTATGTATTGAATGTCCAACTTAATCTTCCAACCAACTAAACAATTCTCCCACCGTAAGCTGAAACGATGCTGCAAAGGATGGCACAGGCAAGCGATCGCTTTTATGTTCAAACACAGCAATTGTGCGATCACTAAAATAGACAAATACCAATTCCTCGTCAGGATCGAGTAACCATCCCATTTCTGTACCATGAGCTAAACAATAGAGAATATTCCGAATCACTTTGGTTTGGTTCTGATCTGGTGAGAGAATCTCAATTACCCAATTAGGAGCAGTCTCAAATAGATTTGATACTTTGCCGTCTTCATCCCTAGGAATACGTTCCCAAGTAAAAACGGCGATGTCTGGAATAACCGAGCGATCACCAAAATTACACCGCAACTCTGAATAAGCACGAGCAATTTTTTGAGGTTTGAGAGCTAGGTTAATTGCCGAGCCAAGGTCAAGCTGGACTGTACTATGTTTCCCCTGTGGCATTGGCTTTTGGATTATCTCCCCATCAATAAATTCACAAGCGGGTTTCGTCTCTGGTAATTTCAGAAACTCTTCAAGGGTTAGATATTTAACAGGAGTTTGAACCATTGCGATCACTACCTTTAATGATGATTATAGACTACAAGCTTTGTCGTTTATCGCCTTCATAGATTTTTAGCCCAGATTCAAGATAAAGTTTACACAGGTACAAAAACATGAAAAAGCTGTTACTCGTTGAATCTCCATCCAAGCCATCCTCGATAGTGAATGACAAGTAGAAGCTTCCTTCAAAATTGAATGTCGCTATCAATTGACGGAAGGTAAAGGTCAATAGGTCGTCGCTAAACTTCAGGCGGCGGTGAAGAATGCTTCAGAAGTAGTGCTTGCTACCGATGGTGATCGCGATGGTGAGGAAATTGCTTGCCCCCTACGAATTTTGCTCCTAGAATCGTTGCTATGCCTACCTTCTAGGGGGTGACAGTTCTCAGCTTCGGCTGAGGCGAATTAATAGAAATAGGTACGGGCAAATTGAAATACTGCTCCTACCTGTTTTATTGTTTGTGATTATTTTGTTGTGACCCCAGGGGATTTGACCACCCCCCGCCGACAGCATACCCCTCCAAGGGATGGGAATTTTTTGGCTGATATTTTTTGCTTTAATTCCCCTCCTCTGGAGCTAC
>JBAXSK010000146.1:0-10445 GCA_037130765.1 Pseudanabaena sp. ELA607 | reverse complement strand
TTCCCCCTTGCAAAGGGGGAAAACTGGAAATCTTGTTCCCTCCCCTTTGCAAGGTCTACGGTGTACAGACAAGTCGGGAGTGAGGCAAAATCCAACCAAGGGAAATAGCCTCAAAGCGTTGGAGACCATGAACAATAGTGGGCATACCAGGGGGACGTTGAGAGAGATAACCAGACCAGCCACCAAGACGAGCAATAATCCAAGTCGCCCAAGGTAAAGATAGTCGAGGATGAGGATTTTTCTGCTTCTCAGTGTTGCCTTGCAAAGTCGGTTCAATATCGGACAAGCACTGTAATTGCATATCAGAGAAAGCCAGCGAAGCCGAAAGGTTAGGAGATTCACGTCCCTCAACCATTTGTAAAGTGCGAACTGCGACAGACAAAGCTAAAACGGTAAGCTTTTTAATAGCATCAGGAGACTCTAACTGAGTCGATTCAATATCTAATCCAGCTAGTTTAAGGGTAGCAAAAAGCTGCTCAATGCGCCATCGCCAACAGTACCACTGGATAATTTGGAGTGCTTTTTCGATTGATAAAACCTCATGAGTCGTAAGCAAGCGCCATAGGATTGGCTCTTGGTCTTTGGGCGGTTGAACTTCTCTGACCTCAATTGCATATATGCGTAAATGCGGTGGATAATCGGCGGCAGCTAAAGATGCAGGGCGTTGAATTTCCACTGGCGTGAACCGTACAGCCAGAAATGCCTCACGACTTTTGCGACCAGTTCTTGTATCACCATGAACTCGCAACCCAGGGCTGTTGCTTATACTTTCTCGCTTTTTTGTCGGCATGATTCAATGCTCTTGTCCAAATCTGCACTGTGCTCAAACCCAGTGGGAAACCCGTATCTGCGTTTAATACCAAGGTTGGGTGAATAAAAAATCCCACATCTTTATTGTTCCCCACTACTCCCAGTCCTTGCTCCTTTAGTCTCCCCTTATGGCTTTGCAGGTTGATTTCGCTGGTATCGCTGATCGCTAATACGTGCTGTCCTGCAACGTTCTGCTGGCAATGGTCTGACAAGCTTTTGGTCAGTTCTGATATCGTCACGTTGTCATTTTCTAAAAAACGATAATTTGCTATTTGTTCGGCTCTGTTTTTACTGATTTGACGTATATTTACCGATTGGTATTCAACCATTTTTTCGTATAATTCTCTCCCCTTTTTACCAATCGTGGATCACCAAAGGCTTTCCCGTTTGTTACCTCGTTATGTATTAATATCGGATTTTCCATCATCTACAACCCTTACAATATCTTTATCCTAGTTTAATCTGACTTGTGTGTACACCGTAGCCAAGGGAGGGGTGGCAGGCTTTGCCTGACGGGGTGGTGTTATTTATTGC
Organism: Pseudanabaena sp. ELA607; assembly: GCA_037130765.1. Lineage (GTDB taxonomy): Bacteria > Cyanobacteriota > Cyanobacteriia > Pseudanabaenales > Pseudanabaenaceae > JBAXSK01. Next base: position 9,101 of record JBAXSK010000146.1, on the reverse strand, counting down.
TTTCAAGCAGTGCCATTTTTAATTTGATTGACTATAAATTAAAAATGGCACAAAAATATTAATCATAAATTTTGGTAGGGCGGACATCTTATCCGCTTACTGTATATCTCATGGCTACTATATCTTATTCTTATATTCTCAAAATAAAATGTGGGAGCAATTTCTCAATTACTCCCACACCCAAATGATATTTATTACAGTTCAACTCTAAGTTGAAATTCTATTAAAGCAAATACAACAAACCAAATAGAATCACCCAAATAATATCGACAAAGTGCCAATAGATTGAAGCGGCTTCGATGCCAAAATGGTACTTATCACTATAACGATTGGGTGTAAAGGAACGAATCAGCACCGCACCAATCAAACATAAACCAATCAAAACGTGCAAACCGTGGAAACCTGTTAGTACATAGAAAGTACTACCAAATAAGCTATCAGTTAGACCAAAACTAAGGTGCTGATATTCATAAATCTGTCCACTTAAGAAAATTGCTCCCATCACGAAAGTAGCCAAAAACCAGCCACGAGTCGCAGCTAAGCGATTTTCTTTAATTGCCGTATCTGCTTGGTGAATCACAAAGCTACTAGATAACAGAATCAGGGTGTTAACTCCTGGCAAGAGTAATTCTAATTCCGGTGTGCCTTCCGGTGGCCAACTAGGGGCAACGGCGCGATAGGTCAAATACGCCACAAACAAACCCATAAACAGCATCCCTTCGGAAATCAGAAATACAATTAAACCAAAGGGGCGGAGATCTTTATGACCATGACTATGACCATCCTGATGAGGAACGCTAGCCACTTCTGAAGTAGGAGAAATAGAACCTTGCATGATTTCCTAAATTAGAGAGTTAGTGAGCAATATTGAAGTGAAATACTGATGTACCGTGCTAGTTTCTTATTCACTTCTCTGATTTTAGGAGACGGAAATAAGAAATTAGTCTAAGGTGATTTTTACCTGATACTCTCCTGACAAACACTGACAAATAATTTAACTTTTGCTAATTTAATTTTTGCCGTTTGTCAGGAGCAGTTGATCAGGGGTAGAGAAATGGTCTCATCAGCTAATTATTGTCCTGCTAGGGCTGGTTCTTCTTGATGATGTTCCATGCCGTAATCATAAGGACCAGTAGTTAGCACCGGTTCGCCTACCCAGTTATGGGGAATTGGTGGCGAAGCAGTAGTCCATTCTAGGGTTAAGGCCCGCCAAGGATTTTCTGGCGCTTGAGGTCCTTTGAACCAGCTATAAACTGCATTGATCAGGAACGGCACGGTGGAAATTGCCAACAGCAACGCCCCAAAACTACACAACACATTAATTGAAGTGAACTGGGGATCATATTGTGCCACCCGTCGGGGCATACCCTGCAAACCCAAAATATGCATCGGGCCAAAACACAGGTGCGTGCCGAAGAAGGTCAGCACAAAATGCACCTTACCCCAAAACTCATTGAGCATCCGCCCCGTCATTTTAGGGAACCAGTGATATAACCCAGCGTAAATGCCAAACACGCTGCCACCAAACAGCACGTAATGGAAGTGCGCCACTACAAAATAGGTGTCATGGACGTGAATATCAATGGGCGCTGAACCTAACATTACGCCGCTCAGGCCGCCCATCACAAATGTGGAAATAAAACCAATGGCAAACAACAGGGGGCTATCGAAGCGCAATTTACCGCCCCACAAAGTCGCTACCCAACTAAATACCTTAATGCCCGTCGGTACGGCCACCAACAACGTCGCCACCATGAAAAAGATCCGCAGCCAGTCCGGTGTGCCACTGGTAAACATATGGTGTGCCCATACCAACAAACCCAAAGCACAAATCATCATGCTGGAATAAGCAATGGCTTTATAACCAAAAATCGGCTTACGGGCATGGGGCGGTAATACTTCCGAAATAATGCCAAACACCGGCAAAATCATCACGTATACCGCTGGGTGGGAATAAAACCAGAATAAATGCTGATAAATAACTGGATTACCGCCCCCCGTGGGATTAAAGAAGTTCGTCCCCACCAGAATATCAAAGCCCAATAAAATCAAGGCTCCAGCTAAAACCGGTGTGGCCAACAGCGCTAAAACTGAAGTAGCCATCATCGCCCAGCAAAACAGGGGCATACTGAACAGATCCATCTGGGGCATCCGCATCGACCAGATGGTGACGATGAAATTCACCGATGCCAAAATTGATGAAGTACCAATCAAAACAATGCAGAGAATCCACAATACTTGACCAAATTTTTGATCGGTCAAAATACTCAGGGGCGGATAAGCAGTCCAACCGGTCGAAGCAGGTCCGACAAAGAAACTGGCAATCAACAACAAACCCGCCGGAGGCTGCATCCAAAATGCAATGGCATTCAATCGGGGGAAAGCCATATCCCGTGCCCCAATCATCAACGGCACTAGATAGTTACCAAAACCACCGGTTACCGCTGGCACGATCCACAGGAAGATCATTACTGTGCCGTGCATGGTAAACAAACTGTTATAGAAGCTGGGATCGACAAAATCCGAGTCAGGGGTGAGTAACTCAGCCCGCACTGCCCCAGCTAGAGCGCCACCGACTATATAAAACACAAAGGACAGCACCAGATATTGAATGCCAATCACTTTATGATCCACGCTAAAAGTGAAATATTCCCACCAGGGGGTTTTGTCACCGTGAGGGCTATGACCCGCTAAGGTTTCGCTAATTTGTGTCATCGTTATGTTGTTACAAGGGCGAAAAAATTAAATGATTTTGCGAGATGATTTTGCCAAATACTTTCTGAGCAATTCAGTCTGAGTAATTCACTGCTGGCAACAGCAATTAAGAGCTAACAATAAAGATTTGGTGAATAAAACTTTATTGATGCAACTTTTGCTGTAATTCAGGAGCGAGATGCATCCCTAAACCCATTTCTTGGGTGGCATGGTGCAGATGCATTTGTGAGGTCGATCGGTCACTAGCTGAATTTGCTTGGGCGACAACATTTTTTACCCCACTAGCGGCAACTTCTTCTTGTTCGGCAAGCCATGTAGCATAATCTTCAGGGGTATCAATGACCATCGTGGTGCGCATTCCACCGTGATAGGCTCCACATAGCTCGGCACAAATAACGGGATATTCGCCAACTTTTTTGGGCATAAATTCTAGGTAAGTGGGTTCACCCGGAATAGCATCCTGTTTCAGGCGTAATTGAGGCACCCAAAAAGCATGGATCACATCCACGGCGGAGAGATTTAGCCTTACCCGTTGCCCCACTGGTACGTGTAACTCGGCTGTAGAGATGGTATCGCTATAGTTGAAAATCCAGGCAAACTGCATCGCTGATACGTCAATGGCGAGAACATCAGCGGTATTACTAGGCATAGTGCCAGCTAACTTAGTGTCTGCTGGCAATTGATTCCCCGATAAATTCGTGCCATTGGGTAATTGGGCACTGGCTAAGCGCACTTCATGACCACTATTTTTGGTGGGATGATGATGCGCCATCGACATCGCTGATGTCCCTGCCATTGTGGTATAGACATCAAAGCTATAAATTGCGACCCACATCACAATCACCGTGGGGATCGCCGTCCAAAACAGTTCTAAGGTAAGATTTTCATGAATGGGTAAGCCGTCGGTGTCATCCCCTGGTTTGCGGCGAAAGCGAAGCACCGTATAAATTAAGCCGCCTTCTACCACTAAAAAAAAACCAAAAGCAATGGCTAATATCGTATTGAATAAACCATCATAGGCTTCGGCTTCGGCTCCAGCAGCAACAGGAAGCAGACCGTTATAGCGGGCAACCCAAACGCTCGCAGCAATGACAAGCCCACCGAGAGCGATAATGGCAATAATTGTATTTCGTTTCATGGGTGGTTGATTCCTTCCCTAGCTAATCCCTTTCCACAGCTACACAGCAGTCGCTATGTCTTTAAGGTTACACAAGTTTCTGGAAGGAAAAAGAAAATATCAAGAAATATATTGGAAGACTTAATTAAAATATCTAGGGCTATCTAGGTCAATTGGAGTAGCTTATCTGAAAATTTACTGTATATCGCCCCACCACAGTGGCTCTGCCATAGGGCTAATATATAGAGCCAATAATTAGCTGGCATAAATCCGCATGGAATTAATCGATTAATTAACCTATTAATTAGCCCATTAGTTTTGGTTGCAGTAGTTCCAGAATTGATAACATTTGTTTTTAGCCCTATGGGTTGAGTTTTAGGGCAATTGTCGCCTAATCATTAAATAACTGACCAATATCTCATTACTAACATTTCATTTCCCTATGACATCACCCGCCTCGAATCTTAATTTACAAGCCGTTCAGGATGCGATCCGTCCCATTATGGATCCTGATCTCAAAAAAAGCCTTGTCGAAGCCAACATGGTTAAAGACATCACGATCAAATCTAATGGGGTAGTCAGTTTTACTTTATTGCTGGCTGATCCCAATGCGGCTAAACGGGACCCACTGATTCAAGAATGTAAAACGGCGATTCAGGCTCTAGGCGGTGTTAAGGATGTGTGGGTCAAAGTCGTGGCTAATAGTCCGGCGTTGGCGACTCCGGCTCCGGCTCCGACTAATTTGCAAGCGATCCCCAATGTGAAGCACGTTTTTGCGGTGTCTAGTGGCAAGGGCGGCGTGGGTAAAACCAGTGTGGCGGTGAATGTAGCGGTGTCTTTGGCGGACCAGGGCTATAAAGTAGGTTTGCTCGATGCCGATATTTATGGCCCGAATGTGCCGCTGATGTTGGGTATGGAGGCGGCGCAGGTAAAAGTGGTGCAGTCTGCTGATGGTCAGGATGTGGTGCAGCCCGCCTTTAACTATGGCGTAAAAATGATTTCGATGGCATTTCTGATTGCGCGGGATCAGCCGGTGGTATGGCGCGGCCCCATGCTCAATGGTGTGATTCGGCAATTTCTCTATCAAGCCAATTGGGAAGAATTAGATTATCTGGTGGTGGATATGCCCCCAGGCACTGGGGATGCTCAGCTTACCCTATGTCAGTCAGTGCCTTTGGCCGGAGCCATTATTGTCACTACGCCGCAAACGGTTTCTTTGCTAGACTCGCGCAAGGGTTTGCGGATGTTCCAAAATATGGGCATTCCCGTGTTGGGCATTGTGGAAAATATGAGCTATTTCGTGCCGCCGGATCTGCCGGATCGTCAATATGATATTTTCGGTTCTGGGGGTGGTGTCAGGGTGTCTGAAGAATTAGGCTTAGAGTTGCTAGGGCGAATTCCCCTAGAGATCGAATTACGCGAAGGTGGCGATCGCGGTGTGCCGATTGTATTAGGCAACCCAGAATCGGCATCCGCCAAGGCATTAACCGCAGTCGCCCGCAATGTAGTCCGTAAAATCCAAGCTTTAAGTCAGCAGTAAACTCCTATGCATCCCCATGAATCCCCCGCAGACAATACCGATCACACCCTCGGCACAAATCCTCAACTGCCCAGCCTAAAGCTGCCGGATATGTTTCGCCTCGGTTTATATCAAATGGGCTTAGGCATGATGGCCTTGTTACTCGATGGCATTATCAACCGCTTGATGATCAAGGAGCTAACGATCCCCGGTTCTATTGCTTTGGGGCTAACGGCTTTGCCATTGTTAGTGGCTCCGGCACGGGTGTGGTTTGGGCAATTGTCTGATGCTCGGTCTATGGGCGGCTACCATCGCACGGGCTATGTGTGGCTCGGGACGCTGATCTTTGGCGCGGTGATGTTCCTGAGTGTGCAAGCGATGTGGCAGCTAGGTTTAAGTCTCTATCAAAGCGGCTGGAGTGGCGTAACCATTGGCTGGATGGTTTTATTAGCAGTGCTGTTAGCCATTTATGGTCTGGCGATTAGTGCTAGTAGTACGCCCTTTGCAGCTTTATTAGTTGACTCGTCCGATGAGGCCAACCGCTCTAAATTGGTGGGGATCGTTTGGTCGATGTTGATGGTGGGGATTGTGGTGGGAGCCATTACGATCTCGCGCCCCTTGCCCTGTGTGGAACAAGCCTCGAATCTTTCCCTATTTGCCCAACCGGAACGCCTTGCCCAACTGCAAGCGGGGGTTAATACCACATTTACTGGGGTGATTGCCGTGGTGATGGGTTTAGCGGTGGCGGCCACCTATGGCATTGAGGGTAAATATTCCCGTTTTTTAGCCCGTAAAGCTGAAGATCGCCTCAGACGCAATCCCCAACTCTTAGATGATGCGGTGGATGCTGCTGCGCCGCCACGGGAAGATGCCGTTACCCTTAAAGATGCGTGGCGCATTTTAACCGCTAGTCGTCAAACCGGTTTATTTTTCAGCTTTTTGATTTTGATGACTTTCGGGCTGTTTATGCAGGATGGAGTGCTAGAGCCTTTTGGTGGCGAAGTATTTGGCATGAGCATTTGTCAGACGACCCAGTTAAATGCATTTTTTGGTATTGGCACGCTGTTGGGTCTGACCCTAGCCGGATTTGTGATCGTACCTAAGATCGGCAAGCAAAAAACCGCTAAGTATGGCTGTATTGCGGTGGGATGTTGTTCTTTGTTGTTAGCGGCTTCGGGTTTTACGGGACAGCGCCCCATGTTGCAAGGCGCTCTGTTATGTTTTGGCTTAGCTTCGGGGATGACGACTTCTGGGGCACTTAGTCTCATGCTCGATCTAACTGCGGTGGAAACCGCTGGCACTTTTATTGGGGCTTGGGGTTTGGCTCAGGCGTTGGCGCGGGGTTTAGCTAAGTTCGCCGGTGGCATTGCCTTGGATGTGGGGCGAGTCACATTGCATACACCACCCCTAGCCTATGGCTTAGTATTTGTCCTTGAAGGTGGTTTATTACTGTTGGCGGTGTGGTTGCTGAGTCGTGTTAATGTGCAAGAATTTCGGGATGATGCCAAACGAGCGATCGCCGCAGTATTTGCCAGTGAGCTTGATTAAGCGGTATTTTATAGAATTGACTAGGGGGCAATCTGACCGTCGGGTAAAGTTGCCCCTGATAATTTGGCATGATCGAGAATGGCATGGCTCAGATCGGCGTGATAGAGATTGGCTCCGCGTAAATCTGCCCGACTCAGATCTGCCCTAGATAATACTGCGCCCCGCAAATCGGCTCCGGCTAAATTAGCGCGACTCAGATCCGCCCAGCCTAAGTCTGCCCCCCGTAAATCGGCTTTGGCTAAGTTGGCATGGGGCATCACTGACTCGCTCAGATCGACCCCATGCAACACACACCCAGCTAAATTAGCATTGGGTAAATGACTTTGCTCGAAATTCCGTTCGCCTTTTTCATAGCGTTGGGTTAAAGAATCGGCGGTTAAAACAGCATGATCGGGCAACATAGCCTACTCCTCGGTTATTTCTAATGTTCTCAAATAGTTTTTAAATAGTTCTTAAGTAATTCTCAAATAGGTGATTACCACTGATGAGCTTTCTGTGGACTCAATTTATGTTACTCAGTTAACCATTGCTGCAAATTTTAATAGATTTTAACAAGAGATTAATCTTTAGTGCAGTAATGAAGAATCTGCCTATAGCAATCGTTTAATCTGACCATAGGCGCGATAAAATCCCCCACGGGCTGATTCTTTGACTCCTTCAACCCAATAACGGGCCCCAGCCTCGCGAATATTTCTGGGGAATTGCACAAACCAATCAGTATGATAGCCTTCAGAAATTACTTTCATTCTTAAATCATTGCCTTCTATTAAGCATTCCACAATAACGCCATTGGTAGCATCGGTGGTGGTTTCGAGATTATTATTTGTGGAAACTGCTGCTGGAGCCGCACTGGTTGCTAAGGATTTCAATTGACGGGTATCGGGTAAATTACCGGCTTGGGCGGCGGTAATCGCTGATTCACTGGCATCAATGCAAGCTAGGGAGCCGTCGGTGGTAACTATGTATAATTTTTCGCCTAAAAACTGCATGGATAAAGCCGAACCACAGCCAGTACCAAGCTTCCAGAGTCTTTCGCCCTGTTGATTAAAGCAATATAATGAAGAGGAATTGTCACCGGCAAAAACATAATTCCCATTGGGGGAAGTGGCACAGGAATAAACGGAAGCATCACAACGGTAAATCTGTTCGGGTGTACCTGTTTTGCTGAATCGATGCAATTTTTTATCGGATGTGCCCGCATAAACGCTTGTTCCTTCCTGCCAACCGAATAATACTGAGCCTTCCGTTGGTTGATGCCATATTTGCCTGCCGTCGGCTAAGTCATACATGGTCACGCCGCTACTATGACCGTGATAAATTCCTTGGTGATCGGCTCGCACCATCCAGCCAGATTTACCTTGACTGAGGCGCGTCCATTCCGATTGTTGGGAAGGTTCCAATTTAACCACTGCGCCATTAGCATCGGAAATAGCCAACATTCCATCGTAAATATCGAGCCAGTAAATATCAATATTGGCATCAACGGTATACGCCACATGGGGCAGCTTGCCGGTCAGATCATAGACATTGCCATCGTCACAGCCCACATAAATCCAAATATCATCGGCGACAATGCATTTTACGCCTTCCGGTAATTGGAAATGATTGATCACTTCTCCTTCGGGACTGAGTTTATAGACTTGTCCTTTTTGATTGCCCAACCAACAGCCATCATCGCTGATGAAAATCCCAAAGGCAGCGGAACTAGAAGCGAACTTCCATAATGTGGGGGCATAGTGTCGCGAAGTAGAAGCTGTACTGGTTACCGCTCGCTGGGTAACTTGTCTTTTTTGGCGTGCTCCCATTACTGCCGGAGCATAGCCTTTACGCTGTTTTTCGGCAATTTTTTTCTGGGCTTCAGCTTGGGCTTTAGCGGCATTGGGATAGGTTTTGGTCTGTTGTTGCCCCTTATCGCCAATGCGTCCATAACGAATGCTCACTTCAGTATCTTTAATGATCACTTCATAAAATTTATGGGAGCCGCTATCACCTTCGGAAAGTTCTAGATAAGTGATTTCTTCGCCCATGATCGCTACCCTGCAAAAATTAATTTGGTAATTTAGCTTTTGATGTGGTCAAATTGTGCCCTAAAAATAATAATTGTTCAACCTGATGGCGTGTCAGGCTTACAAAACTTGACATGGGTAAATTATTTAACTCACCTTACGCAGATAGAAGATCTGCCCTCATCCCCCAGCCCCT
>JBAXSK010000145.1:0-10506 GCA_037130765.1 Pseudanabaena sp. ELA607 | reverse complement strand
CCCTCAATCCCCCTTAGAAAGGCTACCGTGTACACACAAGCGAGAACCAAGAACTGAAGTTCTTGGCTAAAAGCTAAAGTCAGTTAAAACTGACTAAATTCTGGAATTTAACCCGTTTCAACGGGTTTTAGCTTTTAGCCCGCAATTTATTGCAGGGCATTCGAGATGGGATCGCACAATTTGGACTTGTGTGTACACGGTAGCTTAAAAAGGGGGAGGCGGACAATAAATTGCTTTTTTACGGGGAAGGCGCAAAATATTTCCACTTTTTAAGGGTGGCTAGGGGGATCAAACATTGGGGCGACTCATTTGGGACAGGTTCAACACTTCGCTTAAGGTGGTTTCGTCCATCAAGCCCTTGTCTAAAACCACTTGCCGTAAGGATTTACCCGTAGCGAGGGATTCTTTAGCGACATCAGCGGCATTGAGATAACCAATGTGGGTATTTAAAGCGGTGACCAGAGACAAGCTACCTTCGGCATAATCTAAGCATCTCGATTCCATCGCGGTGATGCCTTGAACGCATTTGGTGGCAAGGGTCTGCAAAGTATTACCCAGAATTTCAATGCTGTGGATCAGGTCATAGGCAATTAGCGGCATCATCACGTTTAGCTCTAGCTGTCCGGCTTGGGCGGCGAAAGTAATTGCAGTGTCATAGCCAATCACTTGGTAACAAACCATATTGGTCATTTCCGCGATCACGGGGTTATATTTGCCGGGCATGATCGATGAACCAGGTTGCACGGGCGGTAATTGGATTTCCCTCAAACCAGTTTTTGGTCCAGAATCCATCAGGCGCAGGTCATTGGCGATTTTAGAAATGTCTTGGGCGAGGTTGCGTATTGCCCCAGAAACTGCCACGAAAGGCGACATACTCTGCATCGCTGCCATGAGATTGCGGGCCGGAGTTAGGGGATAACCCGTAATCTCGGCGAGTTTTTCGGCGACGCGCTCGCAATATTTGGGATGAGTATTTAAACCTGTCCCAGAAGCGCTGCCCCCTAAACCAAGGGTGTGTAAATCAGTGGCAGATTGGTGAATGCGGCGATAGTGATCGCTAACAATTTCGGCATAGGCTTGGAATTCATCACCGAGGCGTACGGGAACTGCATCCTGTAAATGGGTGCGCCCTGACTTGATCACATGGGCAAACTCGGTGGCTTTGAGGCGCAGTTGGGCGCTCAGCGTGCCAAGGGCAGGATATAAACTATGCTCCAATGCCATCAGTGCGCCAATGCGGATCGCGGTGGGAATTACATCATTGGTGGACTGACCGTAGTTAACATGATCATTAGGGCTAACCACTTTATAATTACCCTTGACTTCCCCTAAAATTTCTAGGGCACGGTTGGATAACACCTCATTAATATTCATGTGGTGCGAGGTTCCGGCTCCAGCTTGGTAGACATCCACCACAAACTGATCCCGCCATTGTCCGTCCAAAATTTCATCACAGGCCGCGGCGATCGCCATCGCCATCGCTTCGGGGATGCAGCCTAATTCTGCATTAACTAAGGCCGTTGCTTTTTTAATCACCACACAAGCATCAACGAACGTCGGTAAGGGCTTGAGGCTGCTAATCTGAAAATTATCGAGGGCACGGACGGTTTGAATACCGTAATAGACCTCATCGGGGAGGGACATTTCGCCCATAGAGTCGCGTTCGATTCGAGCCATAGTGGGATCAACAATTAAGAAAGATTACAAAACATTAAATATCTCAGAATTACTAACTAGGGGTCTAGGCTGAATTACTGCCTATGGTTAGTTTCTTGGTAAAGGTTACCATTAAAACCACTATAAAGAAATTATTAAGGCAGCAAGAAATTTATCAGATAATCTTGGGACTTTTTGATTAATTCGCTGAGTACAGATATGAACCATGTTAGAAGCGAATAATTGGCATTCTTAAATTGACATTTTGGTTAACTTGATTGATTAATGTATTGACAAAAATAGTAGAGATGCTGTAGTGTTGAGCTATAAAAGGATGCAGCAGACGTGCAATCGCACGACATCCCGTTACCCCCAAAGGTCGTGGAAATCCGGTAAAGACGTTCTGAATACCAAAGCAAGTTTTCAAAACTTATTCTTGGCGAAGGCTCCTTAAGGAGCCTTTGTTATTTTAGTGGTTTCGGCAATTTCTGGTTAGATAATAGTTTCTTGGCAATCACAAAGAAGTTAACTTTTTGTACCTTACCTAATTCTTTGTCAAGTGGGTAAGCACTTTGTATGTGTAGTCTGAGTTTTTTGCTCTCTCTAAACGCTACAAAAGGAACAAAATAACTAACCTCACAGCCCTTAGAGTTTAAAAATTTAACAACAGCATATTTACCGTAGCCAGCATGACAAACCAGAGTTTCCTTGCTGGCTAGTGAATTTATAATGGTTGGTAACTGCTTTGAGAATTCATATCTTTCAAAATTAAATGGTCTAGACTCTTTTGGGGCGTGATACATGAGTAGTTGGGATTCTTCTCTAGAGATGCCCGGCACGTCTTTAGTAAAGCAATGTAAGCCATAAGTTACGATGAACTTATATGCGATCTGATTATCTTCATTCCTTTGGTCTACATACTCAATCCAAGACGCATTAAGGTGTGACAAGTCATAGGTTTTTCCATCCAGCGTGAAGTTTCTCCATTGTGTTACCTCTTGTACAGTGTTGAAATTCATTTGAGAAAAACATGGGGCAAAAATAAGTCAGCTAAAATTCTTAAGTCCTAATGCTACCCCTGTTAAGGTGCAAAAATATCGAACGTAGATTGGTCGTTTCAGCCTTCAAAAATCCATTTTTTTGAACTTTCGACATGAAATTTTGCGGATGTATATTGCTAGGATCAGGCAAATTGGTTGACCACCTTAACTGGGGTAGTCCTAATGCTTATTCAGTAACCATGATTGCTTCGTTCATTTTTGATAATGCAACCAATAAATACCATGTGCCCAAGCTTTTAGTGTCCTTTCCGCCGCAACACCTGTAACAATTTAGCAAAATCCGGCGGTAATGGGGCAACCGCTTCTAAAGGCTCGCCAGTGTGGGGATGGCTGAGCCGCAGTCGCCAAGCGTGCAGGGCTTGTCCAGGGAGATAATCTCGCGCCATGCCTTGACCTTGACGGGCATAGAGGGGATCGCCGATAATCGGCCAGCCTTTATGGGCACAGTGAACGCGAATTTGATGGGTGCGCCCAGTTTCAAGGCGGAAATAAACTAGGGTGTAGTTGCCGAGGCGTTCTTGGATTTGCCAGTGGGTCAGGGCAGGGCGACCGGTTTCGATCACTGCCATTTTTTTGCGATCTAGGGGGTGGCGGTCAATGGGTGCGTCAATCTGACCGATTTGCGTCGGTGGTACGCCTTGCACAATTCCTAAATATTCACGGCGGGCGGTTTTGGCTTGAATTTGTTCCTGTAAATTCTGGTGGGTCACATCATCTTTAGCCACTACCATGACCCCGCTGGTGTCTTTATCGAGGCGATGCACAATCCCTGGCCGCGCCACCCCATTAATGCCGGATAAGGTCTGATTTTGGGCGACGCAATGGGCCAGTAAGGCATTTACTAAAGTATCTTGCTCGTGACCAGGGGCAGGATGCACCACTAAACCCACCGGCTTATTCAACAAAATTAAATATTCATCTTCATAAAGAATATCTAGGGCTATGGCTTGAGGTTGCAAATCTAGGCTCTGGACGGGGGGCAGATTAACTGTAATCGCCATCCCTGATTCGATTAAGAATTTTTTATTGGTGCAGGTGGTGTGGTTAACTGTGACCATGCCAGACTCGATCAGTTTTTGCACCCTAGAGCGCGTTAAATCGGTAATAACTTCTGGTAAAAAGCGATCTAACCGTTGTGGGGTAGTCAGATCGGCAGTGAGTTGGTAATGATGATCAGTTGGCATAATACCCAATTATAGCGGCGGTGCTGGGAATTAGGTTGCTTATGCTAGTCCCAAGTTATGAGAGGGTTAAGCTAATTGATTGAGATTCATCTAATAAAAAAACCCGCCGCAATAGGACAAGGTTTTTACCACTATTAGATTAAGGTTATATGCTTACTCTGACACTCTGACGCGATAATCAAAATTAGGGTGCTTATTAGCTTAATCTCTCTCCTAATTTATTTTGAGTAAAACTTTCACTTTTAATTATGGAGTTGAATCTGGTGAGTCCATACGTGTTTCTGTAGGTGTGGATCTATCTCTATCATGTCTAGGCTTGGCTGTAGACGTAGGTGTAGCGGAGGATGTGTCTGTAGTAGTACGACTGTTTGGCATTTGGCTGACGGTATCATAATCATAGGGTTGAGCCACGGTCAAATTACCGCATAAAACTATGCCTGTACCTACGATTGTTAAAACCGGGATAGATTGACTTAAAAGACATATACTAGAAATCTTCTAATCAAATTTAATTAGCATTACCTTACGTTCTGTATGACATTAATGTCAATATTCAGCAGCGGCAAACGGTGAGTAACAGAGTCGGTAAGCAAGCTCTGTCATTAGGTTTGGCAGTTTTTAAGTAGCTAATTTTAAGTAGCTAAGCGGCTTTGGCAACAATTAGACAACTGCTACCAAAATCGATAGGTTGCTGATTCCTTAAAGAATTAACTTCTTGACGAAGCAGGCAACTGGCTATCCGTTGAATCATGCTTTGATTAAGTCCATGATCGCGGGAAACGTTCTTGGAGGTATGATCTAGCCTTGATAAACCCAGTTGATGGGGGATTGTTCTAAGGCAAAAAATTAGCGGGGGTAATGGTCTAAAAATATAGGAAGAGAATTCAATATTAAACCCTGCGGCTCTTAGGACACTACAAATACTGTTGAGATTATATCTTCGGAAATGTCCAACCAAGACATCTTCCATAGACCAAAGAAAAGAATATGCGGGGACAGTTACATATAAGTATGCATTTTCTTTCATGAGCATTCTAATAGATTTTAAGAAAGTCAGATCAGCTTCAACGTGTTCAATGACATCGAATAATCCAACTGCTGATAGGGAGCAATTGGCTAGATTTGCGGTCTTAGTCGTGGCACAAATTATGTTCTCAATGCCTCTTTTTCTTGCATTGATTACACCAGATATGCCTGGTTCCATTAAAACAACATCGAAACCAGCCTGAATCAATCCTAGGGACACAAACCCATTGCCACCGCCAATATCAAAAATTGCTTGATTATCTTTTGGAGAAAAACACTGGACGATAGAGGTGATGCATTCATTGCGATGCCGAAACCAAAACGAATTATCCTCTACTGGGAAATAAACATCATTGCCGTCTGATGGATAGGAAATATCTTCAATCTTATCTAAACTATACCAGATGCCATCCTCAGCTAATTTGAGATCAGGACTTAATACCCGCATATCTATCATCGGTTCTTCCTTCATTGCTCCCACTATAATTTGATGATTCAGAAAGCCCAAGCACCTGTCATAAATTGACTCGCAAAAAATGTCAAGAATGACAAAGACCACATTGTAAGGAACGCATACCAGATTGAATTTTTGGCTAAATGGGCAAATAAAATATAGAGAGGGAACAAAATCAGAACATATCGAGGAACACTGTACAATAAAGAGTTACTGGTAAACAAGAGCCAGTTACCTGTCATCCAAACGCTATAGGCTGGGCGCAACTTGAACCAAGACCATATTGTTAAGATGAGACTCAAGATCGCAAACAAAATTTCCTGAACAACAACAAGGTATCCATCACTTGGGGTGCGCCAACTCAGACTTTGCCAAGAAATCCAAATGCCGTGCCAAGGCCAGTCTAAGGATCTCCCCCATGCTTGCTTTTGTAAATGCATAAAGGTAAAGGGATGCCCCGTAACTTGAATATTTAAGAGTAAGTAGCCAAAAATACCAACACCAATTAAACCAATCCACAACCATTGGATTTTAAAGCGGCGAGTTTGCCAATATTGATGCAATGCTTCCACCGCCAAAGCTGGAATTAAAACTAAACCATTGACGCGACTCAGGCAGGCTACCATTCCCAAAATACCCGCCAACTGCCAGTGATCACTGCGAGCTGCCAAGAAACTACCTAGGGCTAGGGTTAAAAACAGGCTTTCTGTATAGGGGATGTGGAGAAAATAACTAGTGGGAAAAATAAATAAAAACCAAATCGCTCGCTGGGCGATGGATCGCCGATAGTCCAGCCGCACCAAACGGTAAAGCAGTAACCCTGTCGTCACAGAGGTTAAACCCGAAATAATAAACCCACTCAGGAGAAGATTCTGGGTCAACCCCGTAACTAGTCTCATCAAAAGAGGCAACAAGGGAAAAAAGGCTAATAAGTGAGCATTTTCTCCTGTGGCAGTGTAGCCATATTTGGCAATGTGTAAGTAATTGAGGGCATCCCAGCGATTCCAAATCTTTAGATAGTCTAAAGGGGTTTGAAAGCCCTGATTCGTCAAAATTGGATAAATTAAACTCCCTAAACCCAAAAGAACACCCTTGGCAACCAATATTAGACTGATTAACGATAATCCTTGGTGATCGTAGGTCTTAGAGAGGGACTGAAAAAAGTTAGAAAGTCTAGACAAATTTCGCTCCAAGGTCAAATTTAATAAAGGCATCGTGAGGTTAGTAGCGAATAAACTTGGAATAATGATTATGTGATTACGCAGCAATTTCAAATTGGAAATCGTAACAAAAGATGCATAACATTGGGCGTTACACAGATGAGAGATGAATCAAGCAAAGTTAGGAAATGATTTGTATTTGAGATAGTGAATTAACAAACGAATTGAATACCGCAACATTTCTTCAGATTTTGAATAACATAAAGTTTTTCTGTGTAATCTGGCTAGATAATGTCTTAGTCTCGTATTTTTACCCTCAACTCTAGTCATTTAGGTCTTGCTGATAATCTGATCCTCTGAAACGAATAAGATTTTCAATTTGGGCGATTATCATAGCTTTAATTCTCCTATCTTGTTGTTATTCTAGCGTATGGTAATTTGTTTGCGATTTTCGCGTAGTGAGGCATCAGGCGCGGCATCTTGTAACAATTACCAAGCCTCAAGCACCTCATGTTTTAGGCTCATCAATATGCACCCAAAAGGCAGCACTATCAACCCTCCCCCAAAAATATCCCATCTCCTCACTAGCGCGTTTGGCTCTGTTGGCTTCACGTCTGGCAGTAACGAGATCGCCTTCGCGCCAATGGAGCCATGCTAGGGCAATGCGAAGATTTGCTTCATAAATACGATAACCGCCTGTGGTGGTATATGTCATGGCTTCGTCAAGATATTGTCGTGCTAGTGCCAGATCGTTCTCATCTCTAGGATGCTCATTGGTGCGGAGGGAAAGCATATAGCATTGCTCTGTTTGAGAATGGGAAATTGCTTGCGCCACTTCTTGCGAAATTGGGATTAGTCCTAGACCCACTAACCAGCGACCATAACCTAGCAAGGCTTCAATGAGAACGTTACGACGGGAAATACTGCGGGCGATTTTGAGGGCTTCGGCATAATGAACTTGCGAATCGATTCCAAGATCGCCGAGAACGCGATGCGATTGGCTGATAAATTGTAACCAGTGATACTCTTCACAACTTTTGAGATTTGCCTCTGTGACACGCCGCGCATAGTTAACTTCACCATATCGCAGTAAGTATTCCGCGTGTTGAATTCCTCGCAAGCCGTACAGATATTGCTCGGACGGATCGATTTCTCGTTCCAATGCCTCGGCTTGTTGAAATGCCTCACCCGCCCTAGTTCCATCTCCCTGTAAAAATGCTGCATAAGCAAGACAGGCGAGTGAATAGCATTTGTAATTTTTCTTCTCGGCGCGATCGCTTAGGGCGATCGCCTCACGCGCCGACTCAGTACTCTCCACCAGATCGCCGAGATAGGCATACAATTCTGCTAAGCTTTGGAAGCCAATACTGGCATTGCCCCAGTCAGATTTATTTAGCTGAATATGAATTTTACGCTTGTAAAAGGGTATTGATTCATTCAAGCGTCCCAAATTCATGAGGCAGAGGGCGATCGAGTTCAGGATAAAGGCTTTAATACTCGGTTGGCTTACCTGTGGATCTTGGGATATATCGCCCTGTGGGAAAAACTCTTGCATGATGGCAAAAGCCGTTTCATAAGCACCGAGTCTATGCATAAGGACGTAGCTAGTCTTCTGATCGATGCGCTCCCAATAAATAATATCAAATGCCTCATCATACTCACCCGCCTGACAAGCATGATGTACCGCTTCAATCAACGGAGCAAGTTGATCGAGAGTTGGCACTTCGGGCATTTCTCCCGCAATGTCGAGATACCATCCCTTAATTCGATTGTGGAGTGCCTGCACTACCTCAATGGGCTTCTCTTTCAGCCGTTCTAAATAATGCGCCCTAATCAAGGGATGCGTCGTGTAGTGTTGCAGTCGGTTATCGTAGCGCAACATCCGATAGTTCACTAACTGATTCAAAATACCACTCGATCCCCCTAAATCCGCTAATGCCGCCTCCTTCACTGGCAAACGGAATGCACTAAAACATTCCATCACCTCCCGTTCCGCCTCAGACAAATGCTGATCATAGCGCCGCAACACCCGCCGCACGCGGTCATACCGCCCCTCCCGCGCCAACGGAATCGCAATCCCTCCAATGGCTCCGACATCCCCCGCGTACCTCTTCCTCAGATAAGTTCCCAACAAACTCAACACCAAGGCATATCCATCCCAATCGCGCACCACCTGCCTTAGCGCCGCCGCCTTACCCTGCACACCCAACTTTTGCAACAACTCACACCCCTCCCCATCCGTCAACCGTTCCACATCCCGATGCACAAACGTCGTCAGATCGATCAGATCGAACAACGGCGCACGACTCGTCACCACACAAAACGCCTCATTCTCTCCCTTAGCCAAAGTTCGCAACCACTCCCGCAGATCGGGACTTTTGAGCAATCCATAATCATCACCGCTCTCATGCTGCAACACCTCCAACCCATCCAACACAAACAGATAGCGCCCACCCCTCCGCAAAGCCGAATTAATCAATCGAATCTTTTCACTCGCTGACTTGTATTCGCTGATGTCAATCAAATCCCCAACCAGAAACTCAGCCAACGCCTCAAAGAACTCATCAATACCGCCATTCTCATAAAATCCCCACCAGAAAACTGCTTGCGGTTTGCGATTTGATGACAACACATTCGCCACCCACCGCCGCGCCACACTACTCTTACCCTCACCCCCAAACCCAATCAATTCCACAACCCGCCGCGCAGGATCGCCCCAATCCTCATCCAAAGCTTGCAACAATTCCACCCGTCCAACCCATTCATCAAAGATCGGCGGCGCATTTACCAGTTTTTCCTTCAGGGTAGGCATGGCAATATTATCCGTCATTGGTGCTGTAGCGATCGCTGCTGTATCCGTCTCCGTTACCCCATCCTCGTCACTCATTGACAATGCGATCGGTGGGAACGTCAAAACTCTCGCATTTACCGCCCAAGCTGTATTGTTATGCTTCGCCCAATTTTTTGCCTTCAAATCGGCAAACCATGTTGCAGAGACAATTCCAACTACGCGACCTTTGTTTGGAGAGCGATCGCCGATATCCTGTACTGCTGCACCGCTCATACCCTCATCAATATCACCACATTTAAGCTCTACTGGCTCAGTCAGCAATTTAGGAACTCGATAATCGTCTAGTTTTTTGTCGTAAATCTCAGTTGGTGGCTCAACTATCAACCCAATCGAACCTTCAGGCGAAATCGCTGGCATTGTGCCTACAGAGCAATAGCCATAACTACGAAAGCGATTATTCTCTGAATATTCAGCTTTGCCGAGCTTAGCAGGATACATATTATCAGGTAAGACAAAGCCACCACTTTTGTCCTCTAATTGCAGCAGAACAACATCATCATCGTAGTTCTCAAAATATCCAACCACTTTCGCTCGCCATAGTTGTTTTGACTTAGCAAAATACGCTCTCACTTCAACATCTTGGTAAACGCAATCAGCCGCAGTCTCAATGACATGAGCGCAAGTCACCACAAGTCCGCTATCCGACACGACAAATCCTGTCCCAACAATTACATCTTCCGTAGAGTGCCAAATCTGCAAGGTAAATTCGCGTGGATTTTGGATAAGAACGTCGTTTGTCATTGGTATTGAATATCCTATTTATTCAACTTATGTAGAAGTTTCTAATCCTCTCATTCCAAGTTATAAAACCCAGTCAAGCCAAGAATCAATCGCCCCCTAGCCCCCAATTCTGGGGGAACAAGAAAAAAATCTTTTTCAAAGTCCCCCAGAATTGGGGGATTTAGGGGGCTTAGATAAATTGAAACGCAAATCTTCGTACTTTATTCTTTTTCCCGATTCCAGACCAGCTTCACCTTGAGACTACCCTCAGCCCCAGCACTCGCCAAAAACGCACCCGCCTTAGCATCCAACTTAATCGCAAACTCCACCTCCACCTGTGACGGCTTATTTGCCATCGTATCAAGAGTAGCGATCGTGCGATTTGCCATCAACC
>JBAXSK010000144.1:0-10512 GCA_037130765.1 Pseudanabaena sp. ELA607 | reverse complement strand
TAGCATTGTTTAGTGAGGCACTTTGCGAACCCTTCTAATTTAGAGTAAATGTGGCTCAGTAATTAAGCAGAGACACCCTTTTGATTGCGCTTTTTGCGAGCCAAGGCGGCACTACCAAAACCAGCCGCTGCAATCACACCCCAAGCCAAGGCAGGTAAGGGCACTGCGCGACCACCTTGATGTTGCACTGCCACAGAGTCATTGATACATTGCCAGAACAAACTAGCCGTGAAACCAGCATTAATATCGAAACCAGCAGGACGAGTAAAACTGAAGCCAAAGCTATTACCATTACCAGCCGCAGAGGAAGGGAAGCCCATAGCTGTCAGTTGGGTGGAATTTAGATCAGTAATGGTACCGAGGTAAGTTCCTTTATTGTTTGGATTAATCGTGGTCTTGATTTCCGCATTCTGAGGATAGTATGCACTGTTCACAGGCAAATCACCAATCTGAGCTACACCACCGCCATTGGCTACGGAGGTTGAGTACTGGCTTAAACTGGTATAGCGATTACCGGTCTGGCTGTCTAAAGCGCCCGAATTGGCATACACACCTCGTTGCATCCCATTATCTTCTGCTGCGAAATCAGAGCGGAAACGGACTGCATAGCTATAGGTTTTGCCAGCAGGTTGGTAGCCACCAGCAGGAGAAAAGTCAAAGAACAAGTCACCCCAGTTAATTCCGCTTACGGTGCTGTCGGTACCATACTGGTTATTAGACCTGACACCGACATAAATCAATGAGTTGGTGACTTTAATGCCCATGCCATAGATTTCGTAAGGGTTGTCATTGCCACCCATAACACCGAAATTAGAGCCATCATTAGGCGAGTCAGCGGCATAGTCCCAACCGTTGATCAGGCTACCAGCATAGGAAGCAGCAGGCATGGCTTGGGCAATTCCCACAGCGGCTACAGCGGCGATACTAGCTTTCAAGGTTGATTTGATTAGTGATGTGGCGGTGAGATTTGGTTTCATGGCAGTATGTAATCTTTAAAAATTAGGAATGGCTAAATGGGAACTGGGGATTGTGGTAGCAATGACCATAGAGTTAATGACCCTCTCATTTGGTTGTTCTCATTTGACTTCATTCAAGATAGTCAAACTTAACTACATGGCTTTACCTTATGGCTTTACTTCTTCTATACCCATCGATTATTCATGATTGCTAGGAGCTAAGCAATAGCTAGAGGTTATGCAAAAGTTAGCCAGAAGTTATCTATTTAGTTATATGAAGAAGTTATTCATTTAGTTATTTCCTGAGCCAATATCGCCTAAATATCATGCAAGTACCCCAGTTAAACAACTAATCAAATCTTTTCACAGCGTAGGTTTTAGGTCTGTAAGTCTAGGTCATCTGTAATAAAGAATAAGTTACTTTTGTAAGTTACTTGGCAAAAAATGGTATTTATTTCGTGTTAATTATGTTTATAAATCAATTGCTACTAATCATTTAGGGATTAATTAATCATTGATGCATAGCAGAATCCAGTGATAAATTCATCAGAATATTTGCATTAAATGCATATCTAAAATAATTCATATTTTGTATTTTTAACAGATAATTAATTCATAGGTATTGGATTTTAAAATTGATTTTTTGCGTGTATAAAATAAAACTGATATTTACTTTGTAAATTCAAAAAAATTAGATTAAGTTATAGTTACAAATATTTGCCTAGGATCAGAATCAAGGCTTAACTATGCTGAACAGGATGCTGATGCAAATTTTGTTAATTAAACCGTTGTTGCATGAAATCCAGCATTTTCTCTTTTGCTGATTCCTGTACGCTTTGTGTATCATCGCTGTGTTGTCAAGGTTGCGCTTAAAGGCTTTGCGTCACCACAATATAAGAAGCATCAGAATTTTGGCTCACTTTATCTTGTATCTATCTTGTCTCTGCAAACGTACAATCAAATTAAATGCCCGAATTAACCGCCCCAATCACCACCATGAGCAATGTAATTGCCCCCACCCCAATGCTCCGTCATGACTATATTGCGTCCGGCTTGAGCTTAGTTTTTCCTGATCCCCATTTTCCTAACATGATTTCTGGCGATACCGATGGTTGTGGTTGGCAATATTTGCGTGGCGATGTGCCCCATCATTGGTATGTGGATCGGCGGCAGCCTCGGGTGGGCTTTCTCAGTCGGGATGAAGCTCACATTCTCTATAATAATGCTTTGCAGTTTGCAGGGAAGCGTGCTCTAGAAGTGGGCTGTTGGCTGGGTTGGTCGGCTTGTCATTTGGCTTTAGCAGGGGTAAAACTTGATGTAATTGATCCGCTCTTGGCTAAGGAAGATTTTCGCTCTAGTGTGACGGATTCTTTGACCGCAGCCGGAGTAATGGAACGGGTGAATTTGATCGGTGGCAGCAGTCCACAGGCAGTGACCGATTTAGCTAATGCCGATGGGACTCCTCGGCGCTGGTCGTTAATTTTCATTGATGGCGATCATGGCGGTGATGCGCCGTTAAAAGATGCCATAGCTTGCGCACCTTTTGCCGCTGATGATGCGATGATTTTGTTCCATGATTTGGCTGCCCCCGAAGTAGCCGCAGGGTTAGACTATTTGCGGCAACAGGGTTGGCAAACGATGGTTTACCAAACGATGCAGATTATGGGGGTGGCATGGCGGGGGGATGTGCAACCTGTGGCCCATGTGCCCGATCCGCAGGTCAATTGGCAGATTCCGTTACATTTACAGCATTTTGTTATTAGCGGTATGGTTGATGCAGATTTGGCGGAATTTCAGGAATTAGCCGCAATGGTGCAGCCTTATACAGTATTGAGTCAGCAGCGATTATGTGCTTTATATCGCGCTATAAAACGAATTTGCCTAGAGGATCGCCCTGGTCATGTGGTGGAATGTGGCGTATTTAAAGGTGGAGCATCAGCGATGATGGCGGCGGTAATTCAGCGTTATAGTCAACGTCCCCGACGGGTTTACAGTTTTGATACTTTTACGGGAATGCCCGATCCTATCGATGTGGATCGCCATCAGGGGATTTTTGCCAATGATACGCCTTTTGGGGCGGGCACATTACAAGCGCCACTAACCGAGAATCTTCTCAAAATCGCGGATATTTTAGGCGTGAGTTCTATGATTACGCCGGTAGCGGGTTTATTTGCTGAGACTTTACCCCAATGGCGAGGGCAAATTGGTGAAATTGCTTTACTCCATGCCGACGGTGACTGGTATGAATCAACTCTCGATATTTTCCATTATCTCTATGACTTAGTTACTGAAAGAGGTTTCATTCAGATTGATGACTATGGACATTGGGAAGGTTGTCGCGTCGCAGTCCATGATTTTGAGCGCGTTTTAGGGGTACATTTTGATTTACAGTTTATTGACTACACCGGACGACAATTAGAGAAAGAACATCACATAATTCCGCATCCTGATTTGTGGCATACTGCGCTACCGCTGGAAACCATGTTTTCCTTACAGGATGCCTGTTTGAAGTATCCTTACAAAGGCATTCCCATGTTAAAAAATCCCTTTGACATGGCGTTATATCTTTTATTATTAGCGCAAGTTCGTCCAGCTACAATTATTGAAATTGGCTCCTGTGCTGGCGGTAGTGCGGTGTGGTTTGCGGATTTACTGACCATGCAAGGCATTGATGCCCATGTTTATTCCGTCGATATTAATCCGGTGCAGCAAATTCAATATCCTAAAGTAACTTTCCTAGGTGGAGATCAGAATCATTTAGAGCAGGTTTTCTCCGCTGAATTTATCGCCAATCTCCCCCGTCCTTTGCTAGTAATCGAAGATGGCGCACACCTTTACGAAACAACCTATAATGTGGTGCAATTTTTCCATCCTTATTTGCAAAAGGGCGAATATATAATTGTTGAAGATGGCATTATTACCGATTTAGGGCAAGATGCAATTTACAATGGTGGTCCCTGTCGGGCTTTACGCCAATTTCTCGCCGAACATCCCACGGAATATGTGATTGATCGGCAATATTGCGATTTCTTTGGCCGTAACCTGACTTGGAATATTAATGGTTATTTACGGAAAGTTCGCGATGTTGTGCCAGAGAGCGTCCCAGCCCTAACATCATGGCAATTAATCGCTTTCTTCGATTGGAGTTACCTTCCAGAAGCTCTCTATGATGCGGTGCAAGAATTAGTCCGTGCTCTGTTGCAAAATCCCCATACGGAACAAATACATCTGATGCTCTATGCTAAACCAGCCATGGCGGAACTTGCCGATAATATTCTCTCTGAGGCAGTGATGGCTTTATTATTGGCCGCCGATGTTACTATTGCCACAGAACCGAATTTAGCCATAATTACTGATGTTGACCCATTATTAGGGCAACCGTTGCCCCATATCCATTGGCGGCGTGTAATTGTTGATTTAGAAGATACCGACACAAGGGAAAATCTGGCTGGTCATCTCACCGAATTAGCCCTTACTGAACTGGCAACCTTAGATTGTGCCTAGGTCTTATACAGCAAAATTTGCTTTTAATGACAAAATAGCGAAATACATTGCTGTATAGATGTCATTTTGTCATGATTAACAGCTAAAATGACTTAAAAGAGTACATATTTAGCATTAATATTAGACCTACTATACCCTAACGATCAATCTAGAACCAATAAATCACACTAATAGCCGTTTTAGGGGGCGTTTAACCATGAATTTCAATTTGCGCTTAGCTCAGTCCGACGATGTGCCAGCAATTTTTAACCTAGTTCAGTTCTTGGCTCAGTATGAGAATTTAGAACATTTAGTAACGGGTTCCGTAGCGGCTTTAGAAGAAGATTTATTTGGTTCTGATGCCTGTATTGAATGTCTGGTGGCTGAATCTGTCCCCCATCAAGGGCAGCTTGTACCAGAAATCATTGGTTTTGCCCTGTTTTTTACCAATTATTCAACGTTTTTAACGCGCCGGGGCATTTGCCTCGAAGACTTGTTTGTTTTGCCCAAATATCGGCGGCAAGGTATTGGTAAAGCCATGATTCGTAAAGTTGCCGAAATTGCCGTGAGTCGTGGTTGTGGCAGATTTGAATGGTCAGTTTTAGATTGGAATAGTCCGGCAATTAATTTCTATCAGCAGCTAGGAGCCGAAGTTTTACCGGACTGGCGCATTTGCCGTGCCACCGGTGCAGCGCTGCAATCTTTGGCTCGGTGCGCTTAAACTACAGGCTGTTCTGACGTGATACAGCTATTAATCAGTAAATCCTTGCACTAAAGTGCTTACTACGAGATTATTAAACTTTATTATTAAATTTTGGTAGTGAGTGCTTTAGCACTGTGTCGAACTAAATCCCATCAACTATACCTGTTACCGCCTAATTACTTCAACCGTCGCCAAGGGATTTGGGGCAATTTAGCTAAATATTCGGCGATCGCCCCCGCACCGAATTTATTTAAATGGCTCGGATCAGAAAAAAGGCGCGGTTGTTGCACCACTAACTTGCTCACATCAAGATAAATAAAACTTTCCTGTTTAGCCAGTTCTTCCATGCGCTTATTGAAAGTTTCTTCATGGCGAATGCGAATGCTATCTAAATAGGTTTCGTGCAGAGGCATATTGAGAATCACTAAATCAATATTTGCCGCCCGACAAAATGCCGCCACATTCAACAATGCATCAAACTGTACGCCCGTCGGTTCAAAGTTCCGATAATCTAAATCATAGTCTCCCGAAACCTTGGGATACTTCTGGAAATAAGTATTTGGTTCCAATTGCACATCAAAAGCCACAAATCCTTTACTATCCACAGAAAGCTGATTTTGGGGCATAGTTTCGGCTAATAACCGCTCCCGATTGCTTAAAGAACGGGTCAAATAATCCACGCTTTTAACCAAAGCATTACGCACTTCAAGGCGCTGGGCATAGCCACTGAAAATTGTTTCTAATCCTTTCACCACAGGGGATACAGGTCTCGTATTCCGTTTGTTTTCTCTGATTTCTGCTTCTGTATTCCCGCGTCGGGAAGGCTTGAAATTGGGCGATAGAGCTAGTTCCTCATAGGTGGTATCGTTGCGATTGCTATTAAAAGCCCGTAAGCCATCGGCCCAAATAATCATCCGAGGCTGTTGGCGCTTGGTCAGAATCTGGGTAATTTGGGCTTCGACAACCCGTGACGTTGCCCCATCCAATCCCATATTAAAGACCGTAATTCCCTGATAACCTTGGGCGGCTAAGGTGCGCTCTAAAGCAGTCGGATCAATGCCCCGTAAAGCGCGAGAACTACCCACAATCAACACATCAGGGGCGCGACGTTTATTAGTAATCTGCCAATCGATCAGGGCGAGCTTCTCATTGAGCAGCGCAATATGAAAGTTATAGCCATTATTCGGTGCTTCGAGACTGCGTTCGGGTCGATCGCTATAGGTCACAGCCTTAGCGGGACTTTGGGTGAAACTATAGCTCAGCAGCAGCCGATCCATGGCAAAAACACATAGGGTTCCCATTACCAAACTCGCCACCGCGACCCCACCAGACAAAGCTACGGCAGCACGCCCGGGTAAAATTCCGGGTAAGTTTTGCTCATCCGGATTAGCACTAGCATTGCGACTGCCTAACCACCGCAACAGAAAAACATCTTGAATCGCTTCTAATAGAGCAATCTGGAGCAGTTCCCATTGGGATAAAGATTCCGGTTCTGCCATCGCTACATCAGCAAAATCAGCTTCAATTAGGGCTTGCTGGGGTTGAACTTCAGAAACATCAGGACGCGATTCTGGCGCAATGCCAATGGCTAGCAAATCAATCTCAAAAGTCCAATTGGGTTTACTCTCATTAAATATTCTGCCAGAGACAGTCACAGACTGGAAATGCTCCGCCGGACGAATGGTACGCAATGCATTAAGTAAGGGTAAAGCCACAATAGACTGCACAATCCCTTGCCGACTTTCGCATAAAATATTTAAACAATTTTGTTGCAACAAAACTTTGAGACTAATTTGGCGCAACTGCCGATCATTCCGAAATGACTGCAACAGAGATTCAATTAGTTGGGCAGTAATTTGCGCCGCCTCAGTTAAGGGAAAATCCACACCCATCGCCCAAGCCCGCCCATGAATTTTGAGGCGACGAATTCCCTCGGCATGAAAAATGGAATTAGCCGGATCAGCATACAATGGCACTAGGGCATCTAAAATCGCCGTCGGTTCAATACTATTGCAATGTAAATAGAAGCAGTCACCTTTTTGTTGCAACTTCGTAATAGGAATTTCCGCCACAATCAAATCAGGGGATAATTCCTTAGTCAAAGGCCGGTTAACGGGTTTAGTCGCCACGGGGGGCTGATCGAAATCCGCTTCAGAATTAATCAGCTCAGCATTAAGATTATCTAGCTCTGCTGTGGCTAAGGACGCACCGTTAGTTAATTGATGCGTCAACTCGCTTCCTAACTGCTGGGTTAAGGCACTATTAGCATCGTGGTTATGCCCGTTGAAGTTTGCTGACAAAGGAGCAAGCTCCAAATTTTCGTTGGCTAAGCCCTCACTGGCTAAGTTCTTATGAGATAAATTGCTTGGTAAATTATTCAAGGGTAAACTATGCAGCGGTAATTGAGAAAGTTCTAGATCATGATTACTCAAGGTGGGATCTGGGATCGCCGGATTTGGTGAGGCTCCATTGCTGCCCCCCTTAACATAGCCATTAACCAGCCCTTGATGACCATTGCCATTGAGAGCGTCACCTTCGGCAGATCGAGGCATTAAATTACGGTTAGATCTTGGGGGGGTAATGGCTTTGTCCATCTCACTTTACCGTTGTCACTTGAGCCAGCGTGTTACCAATGGGGGCAAAAATGCCATGATTATTGCACCAAACTTCGTCCACACCACATCTTAATTGGTGAACTAATTGATCTAAAGCTGATGTATTTAATTTGATCTGGTTTAATCGGGCAAATTTCAGATTAGTTATCCTGTAATTAGGTCAAGCCCAAATCGCATTGGCAAAATTAGCCGATTGGATATGCAAGGCTTGTTCAAAGTTAGTATCCGCTAGCTTGGCTTTGACAAATACCGCCTTATACAAATTGGCATAGCTCAGATCCGCGCCCTGTAAATTTGCCCCAGTTAGATTACCTTCAGTTAAATCTACCTGACATAGCAATGCTCCATAAAGACTAGCGTAGGCTAGATCAATTTCCGTTAAAGTGGCGTGATTCAGGTTAGCACCATTGAGACTAGAGCGACTAAAATCGGCTCGATGCAAATTACACTCGATGAGATTTGCGCCAAATAATCGTGCCTCACTAAAAACCGCCTCACTCAAATTAGCCCGCAACAATTTGGTGTTACCCATATTTGCGCCGTGAACCCTGGCCCTGATTAACTTGGCTTTAGTCAGATTAGCCTTAAAAAAATTTACGCCGTAAAGCCGCGCTTCGGTGAGATTGGCTTCACTCAGATCCGCTTCACCGAGATCTGCCCCACTAAAATTAGCCCCATCTAGATTAGCGCGATACAACTTTACGCCGTGTAAGTCTGCCCCCATCAGTTTGGCATGGGATAAATTAGCCCCATATAAACTTGATTGAGATAAATTCGCGCCACTGAGATCCGCACCATTTAAATCTACGCCATTGAGATCCGCCCGATGTAAATTAATTGCCCCAAACTTACGTTGACCATTCTCATAGGCTTGAATGACTTCATTGACTTCCATCAGCCTCTTCCTCAGCGATTTGCGCCTCCAGTGCCTCCAGAATTTCCGTTTCTTGGGTGGTATATTCTGCTTCGGTGATTTGCCCCATGTCTAATTTGACTTGCAAATCGAGCAACCGCTCTTCGAGACTTTTTTTGCTGCCTAGCTCTTCTAGCGCCCGCTCTTCAATTTGTTCGGCAATCCAAAGCAGTCCATCGAAAGGGGCAGTAAGTAATTGCCACATAATAATTACTAAGATTAGTTAATGATTAGTTAATAGAATTTATGGAGTTTGATCTAGCTTGATATTGGTTTATCTGGTTTGATGCATCGGTTAGCGCAACTGGGCTGCAAGGAAATTAATAATCCACAGCTAGAGATGCTCAATCAAGCACCATCGCTCATCATATTAACCTACCCATTAATTTACCCAAGCTTTTACCAAATCTTGACTCAAAAAGATCTGAATTTCAACCCCGTGCGACACACCTAAATTAAGTTTAGCGCCTGCCTCGGCTTATTTTCTGACCATGATAGATTTGGCTGATCATTTCGCAATTTCTGGTTTTAGACTTTTTCAGTTTTTATGGCAAGTTTTGCTTGGAATAATTCAACCAATCAGGGCTAAAACACGGATAATTCATGAATTTACCTAAAATCAATGCATTATATTTCTGAAATTTCACCTAATTTGATCATTGCTGTTCTGATTATATCGATAAAATTCATTGATCTAGTCTAGTCAGAGCCAATTAATTAATTATGCCCAGCTATAGCGGTCTAACAGCAGTTGCTTGTAATTTTGCTCATCACTAACTAGATTACAAGATCCCCCAACTTAAGCATTTAGTCAGACACTAACTTACTCTAGATTATCTAATCAAGAATGAGCCAAAATGTGCTGCTCATTCATATATATTAATTTTGCCAACTATAGCAGTCAAAAACAAGCCCTTGCCACAACTGATTGCTAGTCAGTCCCTGATCGATCCAGAAATTATGCTAAATCCTGATTAGGTATCATAATTCATCATCAATCAATTTTTATTAAATCATTAACAAAGTGACCAAAATTAACAAAGTAAGCAGCGTAACTAACCAGTAAACTATCACAAACTAAACAGATAAATTATTTAACAAAATTATTTGACGCAATGGCTCTTTATCTTAGATACTAGATTAGTAATTTGTGATTATTTAACAGAAAATGGTTAAGAAACAGCCAATTGTAACCCTAACTGGTGAGGCATTAGTCCAGAAGGTAAAAGAACTTGAGCACCTCTCTAAAGAAGAAAAAGCTAAGGCTTGTGGCTATGCAACTGCGACCCAAAATGGTCAAGAACGGGTCAACCTAATGAAGTTCTATAATGCTTTGATGGAAGCAGATGGACTAGCCCTTGAAGGTAAATCTAGTGGGCGTGGTGGGCGCAGTGCTAGCTATCGGGTGAGTGTGCAAAAAAATGGTAATTTGCTGATTGGTTCGGCTTACACGCAACAGATGGGGCTTTTACCCGGGGATGAACTAGAAATTCGTCTAGGACGTAAGCACATTCATCTGAAACAACTCAATGTTGAAGACGATAGCGAAGACTAATTAGCCGACTAATTAAAAAGACTAATTACAATATATAACCCATATATAATCTCAGCCAAGTCTTCACTAGTAATGGCTATTTAGATCCCTCTTGATACTGTTTTTTACCTAATATTGCCCTTGTCTATAAAGCATATTCCACGGTTTATTTGCCGCAGTTTGACTGATTTCATCCTATTAGATCAAATTCCAGCGTATCTCAATCCTCCCAGATCAATTGCACGTATTAATTACTCATGTTACGCAGAAGGTTATAAGACCCTCACCCCTAGCCCCTCTCCCAAAAA
>JBAXSK010000143.1:0-10608 GCA_037130765.1 Pseudanabaena sp. ELA607 | reverse complement strand
ATCTAGTCATAACATATCTAGTCATAACATATTTAGTCACCACAGGCAGGCAAAAATTTGTGATTGATCGGGAATATTTTACGTTAGTGACAAGTTATGACGACACTATGTCATACAATTTTTATATCGCCACATATCCTGTGGTTAAATTTCCTAAACATGGCATGATGCAGCCTAAAAATGCCAGAAATCAAAGTCTCTATAAATCTACATGGCGCCAAGCAATTCGTTACTGTAATAGATTATCAGCCAAAAACAATTTAGAGCCTGCCTACTGTCAGAAAACTGGCGAGTTGCTCCGAAATCCTAATACGGCAGAGTTTTTGCAAAGTGGTTTTCGCTTGCCCACACCGAAAGAATGGGAATATGCGGCTAGGGCTTGGACTAAATTATGTGGCACTAGCTGTATAGAATTACAGCGCAAGTATTACAAAGTATCAGGGTTAGATTATCCGATCACACCAGAGGAAGTAGAAACTTATCAAGATGGCTATTCTAAGATTGGTCAACTGATAGCTAATGAGATTGGGATTTATGGCATGGTCGGTCACGCAAGGGAGTGGTGTAGCGTGATTGAAAGCTATAGGAATCACCAAAATCAGAGTATTCACTGGGAAGAATATATTCTCAATTATAATAATGACATAGGTTACTGTGTCAGCACCAAGGAATGTATTGCCAACGAATTAAATGCATTTCGGGTGGTTTTGACTCGGGATGTGTTTTAGTGAGTGACTTACAGCAATTTTGGATCAGTTGTGCCACAGCTAAAATGCTAAAACTAAGATGGGACTAAGCTCTGTGCCCTTCTTCTTGTAGTGGGTTTGATCGAAAATTGCTGTAAAGGAAATATTAAGCAGCAAGTCGTCGTACTAGTAGACGAATCATGGCACCATAAAGCATAGCTTCACTATGTTCAATGTGCAGTTCCTAGCTTTCCAGATGACTTCCGTTAACTTTCTTCTCGCCGCCGTGTAAAGATTTCCTTTTTTCCATTGTCCTTACTGATTGGGCATCAACTATGGCTACGCTGGATTTTGCCTCACGCTGCAACTTCTGTCTCACTTTATGCCGCAACACCTCATGCAATTTGACCCATACTCCCCTCTTTTGCCACTTAGCAAAGTACTTGTACACCGTTCCATAATGCGGAAAATCATGGGGTAACATTTCTCATTAACAACCACTCCTTCACACATAAAAAATAGGATTTACTATTTCTCGTAAATCTACTGTTCTAGGACGACCAAATCCCTTTGGCTCTGGCAGTAACTCTTCTATAATTTCCCATTCCTGAGCACTCAAATCACTCGGATCCGCTGGACGCTTTACATTCTTGATCTCTGGCAGCTTGCTCATTTGCTTTTACCTGTTTTAAACATCCTCTCTCTATTTAGCGATCATTCCCCTTTATACTTTCTTTAGGTATTAGCTCTTATTAATTAGTTTTATTAAGTACTATCGCAAACCTGAAATTAATGATATTTTTATTTGACCTAGTAAATATTACTCATATTAAGCAGCCATAAATTTAAGCAGCCATAAATTCACCACACCTAAGGATTTCACAGCGATGCCCGACATAACTTAAATAAAGATTACCTTAACATTATCATGTTTTTAAGTCCCGATGCATTACAGGAAGAATCCCGATTAAAGGCTCTACACAGTTATCAAATTCTTGACACTTTACCGGAGCCAGAATACGACAATTTGACTCAATTAGCTATGGAAGTTGGTCAAGTTCCTATAGCTTTAATTGCCTTTGTGGATCAAAATCGGCAATGGTTTAAATCCGCTGTGGGTATTAATTTTAAAGAGTCATCAAGAGAGCAGAGTTTTTGCAGTCATGTTGTTAATACAGGACAGAAACTAATTTTACCTGATACTAAACAAGATTCTCGGTTTATCGAGCATCCCTTGGTCGTCATGGAGCCAAAGATTCGGTTTTATGCTGGTATTCCTTTGATTAATCCCGACAATCATGTTTTAGGCACTTTATGTATTATGGATCGTCAGCCCAGAAACATTAATAAACGCCAAATCAAACAATTAGAAACGATTAGTCGTTTAGTGATTAATCAGTTAGAAAATAGAATTAAATCTCAGCCAGAAATAGGGTCAACCAAGCCATTACAAGCTCATCATAATTTGTGCCCTAGCATTGATCATATTGCGGCCCAGCAAGAAATTCTCAAATTAGTCATTGATCATAATCCTCATTTAGTTTTTATTGTGTCTGAGTATGGTCATTATTTATTTGCTAATGAATCTATGGCTAAGTTTCATAATACAACTATCGATTATATTTTAAGCAAAAATATCGCGGAATTATATAACGATAGCGCCTATGCCGAATACCTAATGATGGAACACACCAAAATTATTAATGACAATCCAGACTCATATTTCGCCGAAGAAAGAATGCCCCATCATGGGCAGGGCGAGCAATGGATTCAATGGCATAAGAAAACAATTAGTTTACCCATATCAAATACGCTTGGGGTGTTGGGTATCGGAGTAAATATTACGAAACAAAAACAAGATGAATTAAAATTAAATCGCGTTAATTTTAATCTCAAGAATACTATTGTCCATAAAACCAAACGACTGAAAGAACGGGAATCTCAATTACGGCATCTCTTTGATCATGCCACGGACTTAATTTGTGTCATTAATGCCGAAGGAAAAATTATTTCGACTAATCGGGCTTGGCAAGAAAGCTTAGGTTATAATGGACTAGAGATCCAAAACTTATTAATTCAGCAAGTTTTACATCCTGAGGATATAAGTTCTTTTCAAGAAACCATCGCAGATCTTTGGCAACAAACAATTTGTGCCAATGTTATGACTAAATTTATTAGCAAAAGAGGCGAAATTATTACCACTGAAGGTAACGTGAGTATCCATGTAGTTGGTGGAGTTCCTCTCAGTATTCGATGCATATTTCGTGATATTACAGAACAAAAATTACTTGAAGCAAAGTTAATTGATGCAGAAAGTACGATGCGTTCTATTTTTGAGTCTATTACTGAGTTGATTTTAATTATCACCCTTGATGGGCTAAAAATCCATGATATTCATGTACCATCTCGGAACCACCATGCCCATGATCCAAGTTATTTAGAAGTTCTCAATCATACGATAGACATACTGCTGATGGATGATTTAAACGATAATTTGGATAGTAGTTTAAATACTATTTTAAATAGTAGTTTAAATAGCGATTTGAATCAAGATTGGCAACAGGCTATACAGCGCGTTATTACTTCCGGTGTCCCAGAGCAATTAGAATATTGGATAACTGTTGATCAAAATAGATTATGGTTTTCCGCAGTGATTTCCCCAGTCAATAGCCATACAATTACTTGGGTATCAAGGAACATTACCGATCGCAAGCAAGCGGAACTGATCCTCCAGCAAACTAATGAAGAGTTATTGAGAGCTACTCGGATGAAAAATGATTTCCTCTCTAGCATCAGTCATGAATTACGGAATCCTTTAAATGCAATTTTGGGCATGACTGAAGGTTTGCAAGAAGAAATTTTTGGTTCGATCAATTTAGAACAAAGTCAAGCAATTACAATTATTGAAAATAGCAGTGCCCATTTACTGAAGTTAATCAATGATATGCTAGATGTCGTTAAAATCGAATCTGGTAAATTAGAACTAGATATAGGGGCAAGTGGCGTAGAGTATTTATGCAATACGGTTTTAACTTCAGTCACAGAGGAGGCTCAACAGAAACAAATTCAGCTTGATATGGAAATCCCTTCCCATGTACCTGATTTGCTCATAGATGAACGTTGCATTCGTCAGGTTCTGCTGAATCTGCTCCATAATGCGATTAAATTTACGCCAGAGGGTGGGCAAGTAAAATTACAAGTCGGTGAACCATATTCTCGTGCATATAGCGATCCCTTGATGACTAGTTGGCTCAAAATTGCCATCATTGACAATGGTATTGGCATTGCCCCAGAGTATATACCAAAGCTATTTCAGCCATTTATGCAAATTGATAGCGCTCTGAATCGTCTCCACAAAGGCACGGGATTAGGGCTGTCTTTGGTAAAGCGAATTGTCGAATTACACGGCGGCAATGTGAACTGTACCAGTACCTTAGGACAAGGTAGTACTTTTACCATAGAATTACCTTGTTTACCCACCGTCAATATCAATCCAGAGCAGTTAATTTCTGAATCGAATTAGCATACAATTAAATGACTCATTGAGATAATTCATGACAAAGTGAATAGGAATTACGCTAAATCACAATTGTCCTAATCCTCATTTTGGTGCGTAACTAAGAATGAGTTATGGGACAAATGCACCATAATTCCTAATTCATGACCCCACTGCATTACTCTTTAAGTTTAATCCCAACTTTCTCGCCCCATATTTTCCTATGACCCCAAGTACTACGGAAACCAATGCTATTACCAATTATCGGGATCGTGAATCTTGGCTGAGTTTTACTTTGTACCACGCTTTAAAGTGGCTGTTTGTCAGTCCGGTAATGCACTTATTTTTTGGGTGCAAAATCTATGGCAGTGAGCACGTACCTCGCAAAGGCAAAGTAATTGTGGTGATGAATCATGCCAGCGACTTCGATCCGCCGATGATTTCTAATTGTGTGGGGCGACCGGTGGCTTTTATGGCCAAGGAAGAACTATTTAAGAATCCTGTGTTAGCGGCATTGATTCGGTTATACGGAGCCTATCCCGTCAAGCGGGGCGCAGGGGATCGGGCAGCGATTCGGGCAGCATTGGAGGCATTGAGCGAAGGCTGGGCCACGGGAGTATTTTTGCAGGGAACGCGCACCCCAGACGGCACAATTACAGCACCAAAACTAGGGGCGGCTTTGATTGCTGCCAAAAGTCAAGCATTAATTTTACCGGTGAGCATTTGGGGGACGGATCAAATTTTGCCCAGAGATGCTAAATTGCCGCGTTTTGCACCGGTGACAGTCCGCATTGGCGCACCACTAAACCCACCCGCTGCTGGTGATCGTGCCGCTATGGAAGCCTTAACCCAACAATGTGCCGACATCATCAATCAAATGCACGCCTTGGGCCGTTGAGCACAGCCTGCTACATCGAGCTAACTAGAGCTAGGAAAATATTAGCTGCGGCTGGGATGACAAATCTTGCCAACGGTTGCGAAAAGCTTGGGCGACGCGATCCATACCCACTGACCGCGAAGCTTTGAATAATACGCAGTCCCCCGGCTGCACATGGTCTAATAAAGTTTGCACGATATTTTCAGGAGTGGCACAAGAAAAACACAACGCTGATTCACTGACTTTGCTACCCTGGGTATTATTCGCACCATGCATAATCGCATCAGATTCACCATCAGACCACACCACCAAACCATCAAGGTCTAAACTTGCCCAAGTATGCCCCACCTGTTGATGTAATTGGTCTGACATTGCGCCTAATTCTTTCATTGTGCCCAAGACTGCCCACCGGCGTTTGGCTGGGGTTTGGGCCAACAGATGCAGCGCGGCAATCATTCCCTCCGGCGAAGCGTTATAGGTTTCGTCAAGGACTAAAAGCTGCTGGTTTAGCTCATAGGACTCGGCGCGTCCCGCAGGTAAATCGATGGTAATTGGTTGATTGAGGGTTTGACTCCAATCGAGATCGAGGGCTTTTAATACCGCCAGACCTGCTAAGAAATTCAAAGCATTATGGGCCCCAGCGAGGGGTAAATGCCACTGGTATGAACCCACTTGCAAGATCGAGTTACTGTCATGGTGGGTATTGAGGGGCGAGTGATGATTAGAGTTACCGTTTTGGTCAGGGGAAATATGGGAATTTGTTGGAGTTGAATGCAACACCCCACACACATCGCCTATGCCTAAACCATAGGTAATTACCTTGCCTTGCCACACTTGGGGCACAATGGTTTGCAGCCATTCATCATGGGCATTAAGCACTGCTATACCATCTAGGGGCATTTCTGCTAATAATTCACATTTAGCTTGGGCGATCATCCCTTGGGAACCAAGACGACCAATGTGGGCAGTGCCGATATTAGTAATCACACCTATAGTGGGCTGCGCAATCCGACATAGGCGGGCAATTTCCCCTAAACCCCTCATGCCCATTTCGGTCACAGTGAAGTCATGGCGGCTTGGATCGATATGCAATAGGGTTTGAGTTACGCCAATATCGTTATTATGATTTGCGAGATTTTTGTGTACCGAATGCCCAGGTTGAGTATAAAAATTTAACAGGCTGGCGATCATTTCTTTGGTGGTGGTCTTACCCACGGAACCAGTCACTGCAATCACAGGATGCTGATATTGTTGCCGCCACCAGTTACCCAGTTGTTGATAGGCGGTCAGGGTATCGGGAACAATCAGCAACGGTAAACCTGAAGCCCCATCTGCTGCGGTAATTACTTCTGGTATAGCTGTATTGGATGAGAGCGGATATGCCGGAAAATGAGCCGCAAACCAATCCCTTGAAACTACAGCCGCTTTAGCACCAATGGCGATCGCTTGAGCTACAAAACTATGCCCATCAAATCGTTCACCCACCAAAGCCACAAATAAATCCCCTGAGGCAACCTGCCGACTATCTGAGCTAATCCCTGAAACCACATCTGCCATGGCTGCGGGCGAAATATGAAATGTGGTGGCGGCGATAGCGGTGGCGGCTTGGTGGATCGAACCAGAAAATGTCATGAGTATTGCTAACCGTATTTGATGAAGGGAGGATTGATCACTAGGCAATCCCAATATTGCTTGAGGGCCAATTTATGCATTATCCCTATAAATGCCGCACCATTGATCGCGATTAATCAAGTGTTTTTAAAGCAAGCAACTTTTAATTTACTAATAATTGACTAAGTAGCTAGGCATCAGAAAAATTAAACCGCATAGGGTAAAGCACAGGTTTGATATCCCCGACTTTTTTAGGCAAGCAAAGACTCTTTGCAAATTTAGCTAAAAAGTCGGAGATTTGGACTTTTACATTAGGCAATTATTATCAGACTTCAGGGAACACATCCGTATTAAACATTTCCCACAGGGCACGTAAATAGGGACGAAATTTACGACTAATTTCAGGACTCAGGTTCTTGTTAATGCCATGACCTAATAAACGCAACAGCGAGCGGACTAGAGACCAGTTCACTTTCAGGGTGGGATAGAGCATCACGCACAAGGGAAATAACTCTTCCTGAATTGACTGGATACTAGCTTCTAGTAAAGACAAACAGAGATAGACCTGAAACATTTCCACATCGCGGATGCTGGAAATACGCACCATCGGATGGGTTAAGGCTCCACTGATTGATGCATAATTAGGGTGCATTAAAGCGACATTGTGGGTCACATAACGGGCTAACTCACTGCTGATGGGCAATAGAGCGCGTACTGCGATCAGGGCTGGATCGTCATATTCCAGTTTGGCAGCGGCTTGGTAGGCCCGTTGCAGTGGCATATACAAATTGTCGTCAATCACTTTGAAGTAATTACCCACCACCACCTTTTCCCAAGGCGAAAGTATATCTAACAGCATTTGGCCGGTGTAATGGATTTGCATACTAACAAACCCCAAAACCCGTGGATCATCTTTGGTATAGCGGTAACGCATCTCACCTACAGCATCGGCAATCAAAACGGAGAGCCGTTCGGGAGTGGGCATGGTGGTTAGGGTACTTACCGTTAGGGGTTCCCCAGCGATGGTGGGAGTGCATTGATTGAGTTGATTGCTGAGGGTAATAGTCCGTTCCGCACCTTGTTGGGCATAAATACTCATGACCTCTTCAAAGATAAAGCGGGCATCGGTGGCTACTTGCCAAGGATCAATCAAATCCGTTGCAATATTGTGGCGTTGCACTTGATGGCTCAACAGGGTTTCCGTTTTGGCCCAAGCCTGAGCCGTCGTAAACCTTAAAGCGTTCTGAATTTTAGTCCCAGTGGAGCGCCGCCCTGCTTGACTCAACACGCCTTGCCAACTCTGATAATTTTCTGATGCAGGCTGGTGATCGGGCTGATCATGGGCTTGGGGGGCTGCTTGCTCCAGATTACGCATATAGCGCTTGGCCCAAAGTTGGGCGAGGGATGCCACATTAGACTGCGGCTCAAATTCGGTCAATCCATTGGCATTATGGTTCAGAGCAGAGGCTGACTGGCTAATCATAACTTTATGAGAATAGTAAATTAGGAATAATAAATTTGTCTAAAAAATTGGAGTTGATTAATTAATAAAACAGCGTAAATCATACAAGAAGCTGGGTGATCAGATGGTTGATGAATCGCCCAAGATTAACTTTTTGCGTGCAATTTTCTAGATTTATTTGCAATCTAATGTTGAGGGGTCAAAATCTTAAACTGACTGGAAATTAATGCTTAGATAACAACTTCTTCTAATACAAATCTAATACAAATTTTGATTCAGCGTTTAATTTATGTTTTGATTTGCGATTTTATTGGTATTTGAAGCTGAAATTATAATTCTAAATAGTTATCTGGTAATAAATTAACGTCAGTTCGATAATTTAGCAGACCCTCACCCTAACCCTCTCCCAAGACGGGAGAGGGAATAAGAAAAATTCCTCTGCTTCCCCTTCTCCCAGCTTGGGAGAAGGGGTTGGGGGATGAGGGCTAGTTTTTAAATCGAACTCACGTTAAATTAGCCCACAGCCATGATTAATAGTGCATGATTGAATTAGTATTTACAATGAATTCTAAAGCTGTATATTCTACAATTCATTGTGCAGATATAATCACAATCAAATCTGGTGAGCATTTGATCAATATAAATAATTTGTCAACGTAAATAATAGGCAAATAATTATTAGATCAAAGCAATTTTTCTTGGTTGATTACTCCTTGAATTTGCTATTGAGAATGTTGCATCAATCAGGAAAATAACCATAGCAAAAATTGATTTTTTATCTATGGCAAATGAATATGTCACGCTGTAAATTATGGGCAACATTATTACCAGCATAACTAGGTTGGCAATAGTGACATTACTGGCTCAACATTTAGCTGCAATATCTAAGCGGAATCTAAGCAGAATATTTATTATTGCTAATTGTCATCTAGTTTTGATATTTCCTGAAGTAACCAAGGGTTAAGAATCTTATCTAAGTTGTAATTTAACTTTACTTAAATGACTGAAGTGTTGCCTAGAGTTAATTACCAGTCACAAATCATGATGAAGATATTTGCTGCAATGATGATTTTGCGTCATAAAACTATAAGTTAAGCTGGTCAGTGCGGCTAAAACTTAACAATAATCTGCCGGAGATCGGCGGCAATTTGGCTCTGCCAGACCAGTTAATCAAAATTGCTGATCAAAAATTTACAAAGACTTTAGATGGGGATCGCTCATAAACTAAATTGATCCGCCACACTGTGAGATAGATCTGCTAAGGCGTGCCCGTTGGGATTTGCTGGCAATACGCTGGTAAGACAAATCATGGCAGATTACCACCATGACTTCATGACAACGGGCCCAAACCGTGGCACTAACCATTAAGATCCACAGGACAATTGACCCTATGACCACCACCGTACCGATCCCTACCACTTTAGACCGGACTGCGCCATTTGCTGGTGTCAATCTGCTTGACCAACTACGGTCTATGACCACGGTGGTAGCAGATACCGGCGATATTTTGTCTATTGAGCAGTTTCGTCCCCAAGATGCCACTACTAATCCTTCTCTGATCACTGCTGCGGCGCAAATGCCTCAATATCAATCGATTGTCGATGAAACTTTGCAGCAGGTGCGGGCAGAATTAGGTGCTGATACCAAGGCAATTGTGGCCGAAGCCATTGATCGTTTGGCTATTGCCTTTGGGATGAAAATTCTGGCGATCATTCCCGGACGAGTTTCCACCGAAGTTGATGCCCGTTTGTCCTATGACACTGAGGCAACTCTGAACAAAGCCCGTTATTTGATCAGTCGTTATGAAGCCGCTGGCATTAGTCGGAATCGCGTATTGATCAAAATTGCATCCACTTGGGAAGGGATCAAAGCTGCCGAAATTTTGGAACAAGAGGGGATTCACTGCAACTTAACTTTATTGTTTGGCTTACATCAAGCCATTGCCTGTGCAGAATCTGGAGTGAAATTAATTTCGCCTTTTGTGGGGCGGATTTTGGATTGGTACAAAAAAGAAACTGGTTTGACTTATACCGCTGCGGAAGACCCAGGGGTTTTGTCCGTCAGCCGCATCTACAACTACTATAAAAAATTCGGCTATCAAACCGAAGTCATGGGTGCAAGCTTCCGTAATTCTGGGGAAATTATTGAATTGGCTGGATGTGATTTATTAACTATTTCGCCAGCACTTTTGGATGAGTTGAAACAAACTTCCGGAGTCTTGACGCGCCAACTAGATCCCAGCCTAGCCAATGATCTTGCCATTGAGCGGATCACAATGGATGAAGCCACTTTTATCACGATGCACGCCGCTGATAAAATGGCTTCCGAAAAACTAGACGAAGGCATTAAGGGCTTCTCAAAGGCTTTAGTCACCCTAGAAGAATTGCTCACCCAACGCCTTAGCAGTCTTGATTAAGCCTCTAGTTTGCCAATCTAAAACCATCCAGACTCTTGAAGATTCCCCCCATCCTTATGG
>JBAXSK010000142.1:0-10665 GCA_037130765.1 Pseudanabaena sp. ELA607 | reverse complement strand
GCCCAAATCGAAGCAGAATGAACGCAACCAATCGCGATCGAGCGGCGATGAAATCATACTTTGAGAATTCTGCTCTTGAGATTTTTGTTGCGATCGCAAAAGCTTCACAGTGGGATGGTCATCAAATTTTGTCATGGGATTAGTCCTGTAGTTTCTAGTATTAAAGCCAACGATGTACTTGTGATTTGTAACGGAGATACTCATCGCCAAATTTACGCTCTAGGTAAATCTCTTCGCGCTGAATCACGCCAATTTGGACTACTGCCAAAAGCGGCAACAATAGGGCGAATGCCCAGACTGCATTGAGCAGCAAACCGATACCGATGTAGAGCAGCGTTAGAGATAGATAGAGCGGATTGCGACTGAACCGAAAAGCTCCATCGGAGACGATCGCCGTAGCTGGTTTTTCAGGATCGATCGCCGTTTGGGCGCGAGTCATCGTCCGAAATGCAGAGATCGAGAACCATCCCGCAGCAATCAAAACTAACGCCGCCAAAGGTAGAGATATTGAAAGTGGCAAAAAGCTAACTGGGAAAAAGAAACTAAGTCCCACTCCGATCGCTAAAGTAACTCCATAGAGAGCGGGTGGAAACGCGATGACTCCAGGTTTGTCTGCAATTTGTTCGTTCATGGTTAGTTACCTCTTTCTAGTGATTTTGTGAATAATTTATTGAGATTCTGGACTTGTTTTTTTACAGTTCGTTAACTCCAATTAACTCTAAGCAGCAGGTATAGATAGACTGTGGCAATGCTCAGCCATATTGCGATCGGCGTAATTAATATTGCTGCCAAAACTGACAAACTATAAGCCTTCCAAGCAACCCATGCAGCAAAAGCGCCTATAACTACATTCCCAATGAGTCCACTGAGAGGAGTAAGTCCAAAAGTAAATGGATAAAGTAAGCAGACGGCAAACAGGATCGGTAACAGACGCGATGGAGTTTCAATACCATTCGCTTCTGCTTGTCTGAGTAACCACCACGCAATACCCAATGCAGTCAACAGTCCGATCCATACGAAGCCCACAATGCGATCGACCCATTCCCATCCCTGCGGTACGATCTGAGTCGGCTTACCAACTCCGACTCCTGTTAAAGCAATCAAGGCATTACATAATATTGTGAATCCGATCGCCACAACGATGACGATGATTAACTCCCACAGAACTGCATTAATTGGGCGGGTCATAATTTTCTCTTACATTTGGTGATAAAGCTCTGGATGACTAGTTGCGATGATTACTGTAAGCTGTGTTCAGATTGCCAGCGATCGCTACTGATTACGAACTGCGGATCGGACTGGACGGGAAGGAAGTGCTGCCGCTCGAACCCATTTAGGTTATATCCTGGGGTAAAGGGAACAAGATTAAATTGTATAAATGCGCGTAAGCGATTAGCAAAGGTCTTGCGAGCAAAGGGCATCGAAGCATAGCGCCGA
Organism: Pseudanabaena sp. ELA607; assembly: GCA_037130765.1. Classification (GTDB taxonomy): domain Bacteria; phylum Cyanobacteriota; class Cyanobacteriia; order Pseudanabaenales; family Pseudanabaenaceae; genus JBAXSK01. The sequence goes on along the minus strand of JBAXSK010000142.1, from coordinate 9,228 downwards.
ACGATTGTTTCAAAATCCTCTGGAGGTTTTCCCGTAACTTCCTCAACCACATGATTGGGCGCACCAAACTCAAATGCACCTTGCTTATGGTCTTCAACGTAGTAGCGCAAACTGCCCACTTCAAACGCCGAGACACCCTGTAAGCGAGCCGCCCGTTCAAACATCCACCAAGGCAAGTCAAAGGCAAAGACAGGGCTACCCAGCACTTTGCGGATGATCCCAGCCATATCGTAGGCGGACATGAGTTTGGAACCAGTTGGACGAAAGCGCTTGCCTGCATAGCGATCGGGGTTCATCAATAGCGCAACGGCAACGCGAGCGATATCTTCGTTAGATGGAGGGGCATTGCGGCTATGCCCAGTCAAGATGGGAAAGAGTCCTAGTAACGATGCGAAGTCAATCAGCCGTAGATAGTTATCGACAAAGTACCCAGGATTGAGATTCACATAGGCGATGCCAGGAATGGCAGCCAACATTTGTTCCACTAGCCACAATTGGCGCGTATGCAGGGAAGGATGGTTGGCACTTGCCGTCCATTGGCTGAGTCCCACGATCGCTTCCAGTTTTACTGCTTTTGCCGCAGTCACAAACACCGCCGCACTCTGGATCGTTAAGGGCTGCATCGGTGGGCAGTAATAGGCTCGCACTGTTCCCTGCATCGCTGCCGCCATCTGATCTACATCGTACAGATCGGCGACAACAGTTTCCGCTCCGAGGCGATCGAGCCTTTGACTCCTAGCATCACGGGAACGGACGATCGCCCGCACGGGATAACCTTTCTCCAGTAATTGAGCTACTACAGCCCTACCCGTTTTGCCCGTAGCTCCAGTGACTAAAATCTTAGGGCGATGACTAACCTGAATCATTAAAACCTCCACAGTTATGAACTACTGCTATGTTTTTTTGGGAGATAAAATTTTTATCAACGAGATGACTTGGTTCTAATGCAAACTTCTCAAAGACAAAATGCTTTCGCCTATTCTTAAAGAAGAAACGGATCGAAGTATTCCAAGTTTTTGCTCTAATTTTCCAAATTCTTGCTAAAGTTGCTGCAAGAATGCCGTTGGCGTAGAACCAACCAAGCGTTTGAAATGATAGTTTAGGTGTCCCTGACTGGAAAACCCAACCACACAAGCTATTTCAGCAATACTTAACTCTCTCTCCCGCAAGAGTTGTTTGACACGTTCGATCCGACAATGCAAAAGATATTTATGCGGGGATAGACCAGTCGAGCGTTTGAATAATCGAGAGAAATGATAGGGACTCAACCGTACTAAATTTGCTAGCTCTGCCAAACTTAAGTCTCGATCGAAATACTCATGGATATAGCTAGTGACTTGCTTGACTTGATGCTTTGTTAATCCGCCAGAATGATTTTTGATCACAGGGCGATGAGCCGAATATTGTGAAATCAGACGAGCAACTAACGCAGTTTTCATTACGTCAGCATACAATTTACTGCCAGAGCGATCGACTTCTAAAGCGGTTTTAAGAGCCATAGCAATTTGATAAATTAGCGGATCTAAACCATATTCCAGATTTGGAACCAGTTCAATATCAGTTTTGCCAAAAAGTTCTACTCCTGTTTGTTCTAAAAGAGTTGGTTCTAAATAAAGATCGAGAAAGGAAGATGCTTCTGCACTCCAAAACTCTTGGAATGTCAGGTTGGCAGGATAGATACCAATGCCTCTGGGAACAGCCTTAATGCTTGTTGGTTTTCCTTCTACGGTTAATTGTCCAGATATCAAAGAATCGCTGTAATTAATACAAATTAGATGATGAGGAGCGCGGTTTTCAGGAAGACTATAGTCAGCAGGCACTTGATAATAAGAAAGATGTAGACAATCCCAACCTGCTCCTTGACTAGATAATAGTGGTGGAATAGGATGCGAAGTATCTGTTTCTTCTCTATAATCAAGATTTAGTACATCAGAGGAAGTCATATCAGCTTCTTTGATTCAAAGTTTTTACCTCCGATAAGAGGGATAACAAATCTTGCCACTTCTGTTCGCCAAGGTGCTGTCTTACATCAGTTTGAGCTTGTTCCCATAAAGGCAGTGCTTGCTCCAAAACCGATCGCCCGTCAATCGTCAAAGACGCTAACTTGATCCGCCGATCTTCGCCTAAACTGAAGGAGACCAATCCCCTCTGCTCTAACAACTTGATGTTGCGAGTGATGGTGGTTTGATCTGTAAACAACTCTTGAGCCAACTGCGTAATCGCTACAGGCTCTAACAAGTGAATCGCGACCAATAAAGTAAATTGCGTTTGCACTAAGCCAACTGGACGAAATGCGGCATCATACAGTTGCGACATAATCCGCGATGCTCTACGAACATGAAGCCCCATGCAGGTTGTGGGTACTTGATTCGCGATCGCAAGTTTAGGCTTTGCAGTTGAATTACTCATATTATATGTATATACATATAATATGTTCTTGTCAAGTACCATTTGCGCTTAAAAATTTCGCCTTGAAGGGTGTTCTAGTAGGTAGCAACAAACAAAAGAGCCGCCCTAAGTAATGTTTGGGTGCGTTGGACTGAATTACAATCCCCTAAAGATCGTTTTATAATCCATCTTCTAAAGGCGAGCGCTATTACTATGAGTCGTGATTTCTAGGCGATTGCATTAACGATCTATTTTTGGTAGTGATCAAAGAAATGTTTGGACTGCAATCAAAACATTATAATGATGTATGAAGTACCAAATAGCGCCAATATGATTTTTCAACTTCTTGGAGAAAGACATTATCTTTCTCACTAATCTTCCAATTCTTTGACGGAAGGTGTTGTTAACTCTCTCAACATAGTTGGTATTACCTGTTTCCTTTCCAACAGCTTGATGTCGTTTACTAGGCAACACTTCTGCGTAAGCTTCCCAAAAATCTGTAGAACATACTGCACACTGACGATAAACAGCGGGTATTGACAACCATAGTTTATTTGCTGAACGCCGAGAACGTTTTCCAATGTACGCTCCAACTATTTCACACGTGTCGGCATCAATGCCTAACCAAATCCATTTCTTGTTCTTTTTATGGCCGACAAATGACCACATCTTACAGCCTTTGCCTGATTTACTCAGTACACAGCTAGACTTCAAGCTTTCGGTCTTTCTGGTACAAAATCATACTTAATGATTGAGGAATAGGCTGTAACTAATAACTTGTCAACCAAATTTCGGATAGCCTCATCAATAGGTTTTCTGCTGGGATTCTCGACAAACTATCGCCCACAATCTTAGCATTTGAATCTGGGTTTGCCACAGTGCGTTTTTCCGTATTTGATAATTTTTGCTGATTCACATCTTGGGCAGTTCAGAAAAAACTTGCAAACGATTATTCACTATTCTACTTTACAGCTTTAGCATTTCTTTGCATCAATACCAAGAAACCATAAGAACTAATTCTTAAAGCAAATGTTAAGGAGTCGGAAATCATTATGGAGTAAGATTTTTCAGCGATCAAATTGGCTTTCGATGATTTTTGTCAAATCCTTATTTCAGCGACTTATTAAATCAACTCTAATAGCAATAATCAATCAATTTGGGTGGCAATGCTGCGCACCACATTTGTGTTTTAACGTAATTCAGATTTGTCTAGGTGGATTTGATGAGGATATACAAGCCTCTATAGCAGGTGCTATGATAGTTTTACGACTAAAAAGTTCATTAATCATGAAAATTGTTTCTATCAAAATTAAAAACTATCGTCTCTTTGAAGATATAGAAATCAAAAACATTCCTGATTTTTGTGTCATCATCGGAGCCAATGGAACTGGGAAGTCTACTTTATTTGATGTTTTTGGCTTTCTGCGTGATGCTCTAAAAAATAATATTCGCCAAGCTTTACAAGTTCGCGGCGGTTTCCACGAAGTTGTAAGTAGAGGCAAGGAAACAGAAGACATCGAAATAACACTACAATTTCGCATGAAAATAGTTGCCACTGAACGCATAGTTACTTATGTTCTTATTATTGGACAAGAACAAAAACGACCTGTGATCAAACGAGAAATATTACGTTATAAACGTGGCGAGCAAGGGAAACCTTTTCACTTTCTTGACTTTAAATATGGCAAAGGATACGCTATCACTAATGAAGAAGACTTTAGTAAACCCGATGAAGAGTTACAGAGAGAAGAACAGCAACTCGAATCCAATGATATTTTAGCAATCAAGGGATTAGGACAATTCCAACGCTTTAAAGCCGCTAGTGCTTTCCGTTCATTAATCGAAAATTGGCACGTTTCTGACTTCCATATTAGCGAAGCGAGGGGCAGCAAAGACGCACTCTATGCCGAGCATCTTTCTGTGACGGGGGATAACATGGCACTAGTTGCCCAATATATCTATCAAGAACACCCTAGCATTTTTGAGACAATTCTCCAAAGGATGCAAGCCAGAGTGCCTGGTATATCTAAAGTAGAAGCTAAGAATACCGAAGATGGCAGACTGGTTCTAAAATTCCAAGATGAAGCTTTTAAAGATCCATTTATTGATCGGTATGTTTCCGATGGCACCATGAAAATGTTTGCCTTTTTAATCCTACTCTTTGACCCCAAGCCCCATCCTCTACTGTGTGTTGAAGAACCTGAAAACCAATTGTATCCAACCCTTTTACATGAACTCGCCGAAGAATTTGCCAGCTATGCCCAAAGAGGAAATGGTGGACAAGTCTTCGTTTCAACCCATTCTCCATACTTTTTAAATGCGGTTCCTCTAGATAGTATTTTTTGGTTGATTAAAGAGAAAGGCATTACCAAAATCAAGAAAGCTAGCGACAATGAAATACTCAAAAATTTAGTTGCAGCCGGTGATTTGCCAGGCTATCTCTGGAATGAAGGTTGGTTTGAGGGGGTTGCACCCTAATGAGCTACGATCTAATTTTCCTACTTGAAGAACCTTCTATTAAGAATGTTTTAGAACAGCTTTTACCTCAAGTAGTTCATCCTCACATTACCTACATCTGCATTTCCTACCAAGGTAAACAAGATTTAGCCCAATCGATTCCTAGAAAAATCAAAGCTTTTCAAAATGCTCCCAAAACAAAATTTATCATTGTTCATGATCAAGATTCCCATGACTGTAAGAAGCTCAAAAGTGAACTGTTAAAAATTTGTCAAGCCACAGGAAATCAAAATGTATTAATTCGGATCGTTTGCCATGAGTTAGAAGCTTGGTTTTTGGGTGATTTAGCTGCCGTGGAAAAAGCTTATGATCTCAAGCCCAATAGCCTTAGCAAACAACAAAGCAAACAAAAATATCGTGATCCCGATCAGCTTAACTCTGCTAAGCAAGAATTCAAAAAACTTGTCAATGAATACTATCCCGGAACCCATTCTAAGAAAATTGCCCCCCATTTATCCATTACTAATAATAAATCGCGCAGTTTTCAAGTTTTTCTAGCAGGTCTTAATAGGCTAATTTATTGGGGAACATGAACCATAGTTATTTAAAATTATTTTGGCACATTAAAAGCATTTGACTACCTCCTGCCTGTGGAGTACCCCTCCCTTTGGAGGGCAGGCAAAGCCTGACGGGGTGGTGTTATTTATTGCTTTCAAGCCGTGCCATTCTTACTTTGATTGACTATAAATTGTGCTTTACTGCAATCAGGATTAAGATGAGTTACTAATGTCTTTCTACCATTCTTCTTCATCATCACGATCAAAATCACTCTGATTCACAGACCGTGCCGCAGCATTACTCCCCTTTGGAGTTTGGGAATTTGACTTATTGTTAGGGAACCGATTACCCCAGAAACCAGATGTTTGAGAAGATGATGCTTTATTACTAGACTTTGGGGCATTAGACTGGTTGGTTGGTCTATTGGATGCAGTGATTGGGCGACTAAAACTATAGCGACCATCGGCATTATTGCCCTTGGCTGCGATGGCGGGTGATTTTCTGCCAAAAATTACAGCTAAACCGGCAGCCACGAGAGTACCCACGCCAAAACAAAGGACTAAACATAGCCCCAAGGGGACGCGCATCGAAGTCAAACTAAATAACTTAATTGTAATTAGATCGGTGTTTTGAGTGGCAAAAATAGCCACCCCCATCGACCACAAAGCCAAAAGCAAATAGCCAATGAGACGCAACATAAATGTTTTACCCCTAATGTTTTAGCTGTGTTTATTGCGGTTGGCTCTGATTAATTTGTCTCATCATTGATTAACTCAGAGCTTTACGGGCAATATCGCGACGATAGTGAATTCCGTCATACTCAATGTAAGCCACAGACTCATAAACCTGAGCAATCGCCTGCTGCAAAGTATCACCAAGGGCAGTTACCCCTAATACCCTGCCACCGCTCGTAACTAAAGCATTATTTTTGAGCTTAGTTCCCGCTTGGAAAACCTTAGCCCCATTTTCTTCTGCTTTGCCTATACCAGTGACAAAATGTCCGGTTTGCACTTGCTCAGGGTTACCCATCGCCGCTGTGACTACACAGACCGAGGATTGATTTTTCCACTCAATAGGGGGCAAATCTGCTAACCGTTTTTCAATACAGGCTTGCACGATCTGCTCTAAAGGAGTATCTAGCAAAGGCAAAATTGCTTGAGTTTCTGGATCGCCTAAACGACAGTTAAACTCGACTACCCTTGGCTCACCATCAGGGGTGATCATCAATCCTGCATACAAACAGCCGCGATAGTCAATACCCCTGTGCTGTAATGCAACTATGGCTGGCTCTAACACTTTAGTCTGGATTTTTGCCATTAATTCTGGCGTAGCCAAAGGAGCCGGAGAATAAGCACCCATGCCACCAGTGTTAGGACCTTGATCCCCATCTAACAAGCGCTTGTGATCTTGGGCGGGCTGCAAAGGCACAATGGTCACACCATCAGTCACTGCTAAAACTGATAATTCTGCACCCACCATAAACTCTTCAATCACCACGGTTTCACCCGCTTGACCAAATTGCCCTGCAAAAATCTGCTCTAAAGCCGTTAATGCCTCATCAATATTTGTGGCGACAGTGACACCCTTACCACTGGCTAAACCATCGGCTTTAACCACAATGGGCGCACCCTGTTGTTGCACATAGGCTTTAGCGCTGTCAAAATCTTTGAAGGTCGCACTGGCCGCAGTGGGGATACCCGCTTCAGCCATCAGAGTTTTGGCCCATGCCTTACTAGACTCAATTTGCGCCCCTTCTTTAGTAGGTCCAAAAATTGGTGCGTCTGCTTCTTGGAAAAAATCTACAATGCCTAAAGCTAAAGGTAACTCAGGCCCCACTAGAGTAAAAGCCACTCCTTGCACCTGAGCAAATCGCAACATACCCTCAAAATCATCAATACTGAGGGAGACATTACGACATTTATCCATGCTAGCTGTACCGGCATTACCCGGAATACAAAAAACTTGGGTAATCTCGGGTGACTGTAACAATTTCCAAACTAGGGCGTGCTCTCTGCCGCCGCTACCAATAACTAAAGCTTTCAACTTACACCTGTTATTAGGAGGGATCTAAACTCTAAAAAGAGCCGATTATGCAATTAATTGTACCAAAAAATGAAGCTATACCTTAATTTACTGCAACTTCATTACTAAAATCAGCTTTTTTGACGAATCTAAAGGGGCCAGCGATTGATCCCCAGATGTGTTCATCAGTATTTTTGTCATAGCCCCGATCTAGGCTGCTAAACTGATTGGCACTAACTGTCCACTCACTATGCAGATAGGTTTCTATGCCTTTGCGCACGACGCTGCATTTTTGCCCAGGCTCGATAATGCCGTGAAATACACCATCAGCGCTGCGAGTGACCCATTGGGCGCAACCCGCGAGATGACTAATGACATCGGCGGTAATTTCTTGAAGTTTTTGTGGGTTGCGGGATGCGCCAAAAAATGGTTCAGGGTTTTTGAGATGATAGTTATGCACTTCAATCCTGCCATCAGAGCAGATTAGGTGCAAAATGGCGGTGCGGTAGGGCATATGTAGCTCAAAGTCATAGGCTTGCTCGGAATATAGCCACAGTCCTTCGGGGGTAATTGGTTTGGGTAAGGCACGAATCCCGACGCGAATATGCGCAAAAAAAGGTGGATTGTCAATGGCTTGGGCCCAGTTGCTATGATCCCCAGCCAGCCATTGCCCTAGGGTTTGCAAGTCTGCGGTAGTGAGAATACGTGCTGAATGTTCTGACATGGGTTCAGTTGGCGCAGCACTAGAAGCAGGATGGATTGACATTGCGGTATTTAGAGTTATTATTTGAAGCTATATTTAAAGCAAATTTAATTAATCTAAATTTAAATGGTTTTCAATAGGGATTTAGGTTGTTTATATTCGCCAATAAATTTTAAATCTTAATTTATTCTTTCATTACTCAAACACTCTATGTAAATCATCTATCACTTTACCAAGTAATCAGACCTAATTGTAGCTCATTGTATTTACAAGGAATTTTTGTACTATTTTTCCTGAAACCGCCAACTCCCGCAACTCAAATATCATTCATATTTTGGTTGAACCTGTCTTGATAGCTTAAATTGCTATGGCCTTCTACAGGGGCAACAAACTCTTGACCATAAATGCGATTGCGTCCCGTATGCTTGGCATTATAAAGACATTGATCCGTAAATACGACTAAAGACATCATATTGCTATCGATAGTGGGGATGCAACTGGCAGCGCCAATACTTAAAGTGACGAAGTGAGACACATCAGAATATTCATGGTGAATCCCTTGACGCTGAAGATTTTCTTGCACATGACGCGCCACAACCATCGCCCCAGCTAAATTGGTATTGGGTAAAACAATCACAAATTCTTCGCCCCCATATCGCGCCAAAAAATCGGCGGGACGCTTGATGCTATCTTGCAAAGCCACTGCCACCATCTGTAAGCAACTATCCCCCAACACATGACCATAGTGATCGTTAAAGCGCTTGAAAAAATCTACGTCACACAATAACAGCGATAAATGTTGCTGATCCCTAATCGCCCGATGCCATTCCCTTGGGTAATATTCATCAAATGCCCGTCGATTGGCCGCACAGGTCAGAGAATCCATATGGGAGAGGCGTTCTAAGCGCTGATTAGCATCTTGTAACGAACTTTGGATTTTCTGTCTTTCTTGAATTTCTCGTTCAAGATTCTGATTTTTGCGGCGTAATTCCTTCTGTAACCATTGGCGCACCATATGATTTTCCACCCTGACCCACACTTCCACAGGATGAAATGGTTTGGTGATATAGTCCATCGCCCCCGATGTAAAACCTAATAAT
>JBAXSK010000141.1:0-10704 GCA_037130765.1 Pseudanabaena sp. ELA607 | reverse complement strand
CATTACAGCCATTTCAGCAAGGTTAATAAAAAGCCTACAGTAACGATAATGTAGATTTACGCACTCTAAATTAAGTTATTAACCTTAAATGAGTTAGCATACGTTTGTGTTACGCAATGAATTAACCATGCTTGAGCTTAGTCAACTGCATCAACAAATTAATCGGCGCTCTTTGGTCGGCAAACGTAATTATGCTTTGGTTTATTTGCTGACCCATACGCCCCTAAGTCTCTCCATAATTTTAGATTTGACCGGTTCTCAATTTCAGCCTGCCGAGGATCTCACCGGTGCTTTAGTGTGGCCGACCAATCAGGCAATTACTCCTTTTTGGATGATTACTCCTTCCTTAACCGCTGCTTTACAAGATTGGTTATCAGCTTTTAATCATCAATGCAAGCAGCAAAAAAATCATGATTCTTCTACGGCAAAAGCCATCTCATTGCAAGACTCATTATCTCTTTATGGCGATACTAACGAGACTCAAGATAAGATACTCCCTGCACCCAAATTATTCGCGGCGGTGGATCGGGGAAATTTTGGTAAAGGTTTGAGTTATGTGTCCGGTTATCAGATTTTGCGTACCGTGGCTGAAGCGGCTAATTTAACCCTGACTCCTAAGGTGTTGCAAAAATATAGTGAAAATTACAGTCAAACTCAGGGGAGCCGCTGGCAATATCGCTTTAACTTAGATCAATTATGTCAAGGAAATTTACAGCAAATCTTCAGCCAAAAAGTGCTGCTACCCGCTACCAGTGGACTGATTTTCTTAGCTGCAAATTTGCATCATACCCCATCAAACCAAATTCTCTGGATTGAGTGGGTGCATAATTTGTCCCAAGCTTGGCAAAAACAAAACCGCTATCAGCAGATTGCCAGTCAATATCCTGAAGCAGTTTTGTATTGGCTCACCAACGATGCTGCTACTACTGCCTTAACTAGTAATTTACCTAAAGCTATTACTAAAAATCTGCTCAAAAATTCCCACCATAATTTTGCCCAAGACTTAGTTGCAGCGGCGATCGCCCAGTTTCAACCATTATGGCAATCTAAAGAAAATCTAAATACAGATCGCGAGCCGATTCATCTTTTGGGTGATCATTCGAGCCTTACCCCGTCATCCCCCCCAGACATAGTTCCATATCAAACATCCCCTACAAATCCTAATCGCGATCTGATTGCTCTATTGCTGGCAGAACGTCGCAGCGAAAATACACGCCGAGCCTATGCCAAAGATTTACAGTACTTTTTCGTTACTATGTATGGCATGATGCCCCATCCGGCAATTTTAGATGAATTTCTGGCGCAAAATCGGTTTGTGGCCATTGGGCAAGTGTTACGTTACAAATCTCTTTTAATTGAGCAAGGCTTAAAAGAAGCAACCGTCAATCGGCGGCTGGCAGCTTTGCGTGCCTTGGTCAACCATGCCCAAAAATTAGGGCGTTGTGATTGGACTTTGCAGGATATTGCTTCAGAACGAATTTTTCCTTATCGTGATACCACTGGTTTGCCCGTAGCAGGGATTCGGCAAATTTTACAAGAAATAAATCGCTATACCCTTGCGGGCAAACGAAATTATGCCATCCTGCGCCTGCTGTGGGAAAACGCCCTGCGCCGCAATGAAGTCATTACCTGTAATCGCGCTGACTTTGACCCCGACCAGCGCACCCTTGCTATTCTTGGTAAAGGTAAAGGGTCTCAAAAGAGTCTTATTACTCTCAGCGTAGGATTAGTCGAATCAATTCGAGACTATTTATCTCATATTGAGACACTAAAACCAGAGCAGCCGCTTTTTATTGCCCTGAGTGATCGGCGCTATGGTCAGAGGCTGAGTGGGGCAGCGTTATATAAACTAGTGCGCCAAACTGCGGTGGCTGCTGGCATCAAAAAAACTATGTCGCCCCACCGCATCCGTCATAGTGCGATCACTGCGGCCCTTGATGCGACTAACGGTAATGTGCGTAAAGTGCAGAAATTATCACGTCACAAAAAAATTGATACCCTGCTGCTGTACGACGATAACCGCACTAATGCCCAAGGCGAGATTTCTGATCTGTTGAGTAATTTATTTGAGAATTGATTATTGATTACGGAATTAATGATCGTTTTCCCCTAAATTCAGCTATACACAGCAACAGAGAAATATAGACGCTTCCTAAATAATTTCTTAGATAGCCATTCTTCAAAATCTGTTCTTAAACATCTGGTTGTAGCGATATGGTTTTAATTTCAGCCCAGCCTTACGATTATGAATTACCAGCCTCACCCCATGTGGCGTTGGTGATTATTGATATGCAACGAGATTTTCTAGAAGCAGGTGGTTTTGGCGAAACTCTCGGTAATGATGTGAGTAGATTACAAGTCATCGTGCCTGCGGTCAGTCGTTTATTAGCGACATTTCGGGCGCAAAATCTGCCGATCATTCACACTATCGAAGGGCATAAACCAGATTTAAGTGATTGTCCCCCAGCAAAACAAATGCGAGGGCGGGGCACGCTCAAAATTGGTGATGTCGGACCAATGGGACGAATTTTAATTTTAGGAGAATCAGGGAATAATATCATTCCTGAATTAGCGCCTTTAGATGACGAAATTGTGATTACGAAGCCGGGTAAAGGTGCTTTTTGCCGCACGGAACTAGAATCGATTCTGCAAGCGAAACAGATTACCCATTTGATTTTTACTGGTGTGACCACTGAAGTTTGTGTCCAGACCACGATGCGAGAAGCTAATGATCGGGGCTTTAGTTGCCTGATTGTTGCAGATGCGACAGAAAGTTATTTTCCTGAATTTAAACAAGCTACTTTAGCGATGTTATCTGCCCAAGATGCCATTATTGGTTGGGTAACAACTGCTGATGAGGTGATTAAAGGAGTTACAGATATGTCTAAATCATCAACGCATGAAGAAAATTAAAATGTAATTTTTATCCCATTGAGAGCATTATCTATGCTGCTCTTAATAGCGTTAACTTGGCAATATTTCGGTTTTTGGCGCAAGTATATAGTCGTTTCAATTAAAGATGGCACAACAAAGGAGATAGATAAACGGACAAGATGTCCGTTCTACATTTCTTGATCCATCGTAGGTCAGACATCTTGTCTGACAATAACTCTTCCTTTAATCACTAGCTCTTTAGAGTTTTCTGGGTCTGTTATATTTTGAACTGACCCTTTTTTTCATCCCTCTTTCTAGATGTCAACAATTCTAGATTACAACTACATTTTATTAACTAAAAACTGCACTACTTCTGGCAAACCAATCTGCTCTTTTAAATTAGTAAAAATAAATGGTCGCTCACCACGCATTTTTTTAGCATCCCTTGCCATCACCTCTAAACTGGCTCCGACATAGGGCGCTAAATCAATTTTATTAATTACTAATAAATCTGATTTAGTAATTCCAGGACCACCTTTGCGAGGAATTTTATCCCCAGCCGCCACATCAATCACATAAATCGTTAAATCAACTAATTCAGGGCTGAATGTGGAAGCAAGATTATCTCCGCCACTTTCCACAAAAATCAGCGTTAAATTAGTAAAACGATGTTCCAATTGTTCAATAGCAGCCAAATTCATCGAAGCATCTTCACGAATTGCGGTATGAGGACAGCCACCGGTTTCTACGCCAACAATGCGAGACTGATCTAGGGCTTGACTACGCACTAAAAACTGAGCATCTTCTTGAGTGTAGATGTCATTGGTCACGACGGCAATTTCAAAATGTTGTCGCATGGTTTTACAGAGAGCATCCACCAGAGCGGTTTTACCGGAGCCGACGGGACCTGCTACCCCAACACGAAATGGAGACATAATTATTTAGTAATTGGTTTCGATTTAAAGATACGCTAACTCAACGATGAAATGCAACGGGTTCTGATTGCCCAAAGCATGATTTTTTTAAAATGGAATCCACTGTAAAACTCTCAGTCAGGCTCTAATTTCTCTAATCTATTTTTCTAATCTACGGCAAAAGTAATTGACACGACAGAGCGAATGTCTTTTTCAATGGAAGTAGTGTTATAACTGCCGCTATTACTGGTTTCAGTGGAATTACGCGCTGTAATCTGAAATACATCGGTTTCGGCACGACGAATGGAACCAACACGATTGCCGGTAACTTGCATGATGGCTTCGGCTCTTGCTTTAGCGTCACGGGTGGCATCGGCAATCATCTCTACTCGCAATTGGGTCAGTTGCGTATAGAGATATTCCGGCGCTTCAGAAGCAAAAGGCACGCCTTCATTGATAATTTCCGTACTAGAACGGGAAATCTTGGTAATTAAATCTACGTTTTCTGAACGCACTTCAAAACGCTGCACCAAACGATAGGACAGAATTTTACCGGTTTGTGCGCCACTAGCATTAATTTCAGGTACTGGCTGGGTTTCAATTGCACTCAGAGAAATCGCACTTTCGGGAATTGATTTGCTAATTAGATATGCTCTAATGCGGTCAGTGTAGCGCTTGAGTTCTTGGTAAGACTGGGGCAAAGTGGTCTGCTGACTAGAAACGGAACTGCGCCAAATGGCATAATCAGAACGAATTGGCTTGGTTGCTGAACCAATGACAGTCAGAGAATCGCTACTTTTGAGAGAACGAATCGCTGTGCTGCCTAAATATGCCCCGCCCACCAAGGCAATGGACAGGGAGACCATCCCCCCAAATAGCTGCGGAAAGTGTTGCCAAATCTTGCCCCAGTCAAATTTAGGGCGGGTTGGCTTTGGCGTTGGGGATGGAGTTGGAGAATTTTCGTCTGAGGGGCTAGTCATGGCAGCAACTCCTTGGTAAACGTTCAGTTAAACACATTGGCATCTAGATCCTTGCATTAGTACCAAAAAACGCAGCTAAATTGAGGATCTAGCCAGTTGTCAGTTCCTAAAATCTCTCATCAATCAACAAGGTAATTTCCAAAAGAAACTTCAGTAAAAATGTTTCTATTTGATGGATTTTAGTTGATCAAGAGTCATGCAGGCTTAGTTATCAAAGCTTTAGTTGTTAAAGACGAGATTAGTTTCTTTACAGAAGTTGAATGCCGCAGGTGCAGAGTAGCCATCGGCATAGATAGCGCGGATTGCCCATGTACAGGAGCTATCATTGGTGCTAGAACTCCATTTAAACGCCGATCTGCCCCCGTCTGCGGCAATGGAAGAGCCGGAAAATGGTCGCCAATCACCAGTATACTGACCATCATTGATTTCTCTGGCTTCGAGTCCAATTATATCCTTCGAGCCATTATTAGTCACGGTGAAGTCCCACTCATTTTTGATCTTGCTGATGCTGCTAGTAGGGGCATTCAGAGTTTCGGCGGTGGCACTGTGGCTCAGGCATAGGGTGGGGACAAAAACTAAAGACAAGGCAATAGCGCTGGTGGTAATGTGCTTAAGCATAATTTTGGTTGTCTTGACTAATGCTTATCAATATAACCGAATTATTTATTGCCGTAGACTAATCATGGGACGGATCGAGATTGATTTATATTGAGATTGTCTAAGATTTGTAAATTATGTTTGATGATATATATCTGTCCGACTTTTGCACTGTACCTAGCTAAATTTGTGATTAATTATGACTCTTGAATTATCAGATTGGCTGCGGATCATTCATCCCGTGATTGCGGTGATATTTGTCTTTCCTTTGATTGGTATTTCGCTTTATTTTGGGTTGCAAAATCGCCAACGTCGCCAATTAATTGCCAGTGGCGAAAAAAGTGCGATTCCGGCGATCGTTGGTTTAGAACACGTTAAGGTCGGCAAGTGGCTCACTACGGCAGTATTATTGCTTACCCTAGGCGGCATGATTCACCCCACGATCAAAAAGATGGTCGGCAGCAATTTATGGAATACGGAACCATTACGAGTCGGTTTAGTGGTTCTAGTTTTGGGGATTACTATCAGTGCTTTGGTGATGCTATACCGAGCGACGGCAGAGCAAAAATTATGGCGCATTATTTGGTCAGTGCTGGCTATTAGCGGTACTATTGCCATTGGTTTCCAAGGTGGGATGCATCCTTTCGGGATTAAGGAATTTAATTTACCGGCTTGGGGCATACCAGGGGCCATTTATCGACGGGATGAAGAATGGTTTTTCTCACATTTTTATTTTGGTATGATCGTCACTGCGTTGATGGTGGTATCTTTGGCGATCATTCCGGAAATTTATAAGGATCGTTCGCAAAAGTGGCGCAATACCCATGTCATCCTGAATTGTTTCGCATTACTATTATTTATTTTGCAAGGGGTCACTGGTGTGAGGGATTTATTAGAAATTCCTTTAGAGTGGCAGGCTCCAGCGATTTATCGTTGTGATTTTGTGCAAAAGAATTGTAATAGTTTACTGAAGTAACCAGAGCGCGATCAGGCTATCAATGCGCTCCATGGGCAGATCGCGGACTTGGGATAAGTTAATGCACAGAATAACCAATTCTTTATTAAGCCCAAATCCGTGATCTTAATTTTATTGAGCCTCAGCTACTCCCCGCCCCATCATAAATTCTGATCATCGCGAAATATTTCGTCTGTATTCAATTTCTATATATTTCTGTTCGCTTTATTGTTCATGATTTATGAATCCTGCTATTTCTAGTACTACCGCACCGAAACAGTTTACTTCCATTAGTCAGGCGCTACACCATTATTTTGGTTACAGCCAGTTTCGCCTTGGGCAACAGGAAATTATTGAAACTGCCTTAGCGAATCAAGATTTATTGGTCATCATGCCCACGGGTGGCGGTAAATCTTTATGCTATCAGTTGCCTGCTCTGCTCAAATCCGGTTTAACTGTGGTGGTGTCACCGTTGATTGCTCTGATGCAAGATCAGGTACAGGCATTACTAGACAATGGTATTGGCGCGAGTTTTATCAACAGTAGCTTGACTTACGCCGAAAATCAACAGCGGGAAAGAGAAGTTCTCAATGGACAAATTAAATTACTCTATGTCGCTCCTGAACGACTATTTACCGAGAATTGCGGTGTATTTTTGCGGCAAGTACAGGCGACCGTGGGCTTAGCCGGATTTGCCATTGACGAAGCCCATTGTGTTTCGGAATGGGGGCATGATTTCCGTCCTGAATATCGCCAATTACAGCAACTACGCCAGATGTATCCCGCTGTACCGATGATGGCGCTGACTGCCACGGCCACACGCCGCGTGCAAGAAGACATTAGGCATCAGTTGGCATTACGGGAACCATACATACACATTGCCAGTTTTAATCGTCCTAATCTTTATTACGAAGTACGTCCTAAACAAAAGCAACCCTATGAAGCTTTACGTCAAAGAGTTGCGGCTTTATTAAGACAGAGCAAAGGTTCCGGAATTATCTATTGTCTCAGTCGCAAGCGGGTGGATGAAGTGACCGCTAAATTACAAAATGATGGCATTACCGCCCTAGCTTACCATGCCGGACTCAGCGATGATGAACGCCGCGACAATCAGACTCGATTTATTCGCGATGATGTGCGCTTAATGGTGGCGACGGTGGCATTTGGGATGGGCATTAATAAACCCGATGTGCGCTTTGTTTTACACTATGACATCCCCCGATCTTTAGAGAACTATTACCAAGAAGCCGGACGTGCTGGCAGAGATGGCGAACCTGCCCAATGCATTCTCTTTTTTGGTTATGGTGATATTAAAACTATTGATTATCTGATTGCCCAAAAAATCCATCCCATTACCCAAGAACCCTTAGAAGATGAGCAACGCATTGCCCACCAACAGTTGCGCCAAGTGATTGACTATGCCGAGGGCACAGATTGCCGCCGCAAGATTCAATTAGGTTATTTTAATGAAGTTGCTCCCGATCATTGCGATAATTGCGATAACTGCCTCAATCCTAAGCCCAAACAAGACTGGACAATTGAAGCGCAGAAGTTTTTATCCTGCGTGGCTCGCACTAAGGAACGATTCGGTATGAGTCATATTATCGATGTGCTCAGAGGTTCGCAAAATAAAAAGGTTTTACAAAATAACCATCACACCCTATCAACCTATGGCATTGGCAAAGATCATAGCGCTGAGGCATGGCGTAGCTTAGGGCGTTCTCTATTACACCAAGGCTTAATGGATGAAACCACTGACGGCTATTCTATTTTGCGCCTCAATGCCTTGAGTTGGGAAGTGATGCGTAAACAACGTTCTGTAATTGTGGCGTTGCATATTGCTCCGGCAAGGGTAGTAACCACTAAAACTGAACCTAGTCAAATTACTAGTCAACGGGAAGAGCAGTTAATGGAACGATTACGGCAGTTACGCAAAGCCCTAGCCGATGAGCAAAATGTGCCCCCCTACATTATCTTTGCTGATGCTAGTTTACGGGCGATGTCAGTGGCTCAACCTCAAACCTTAGAGGAGTTTTCGGCAATTTCAGGGGTGGGTAGTCGCAAGTTAGAGCGTTATGGCAAAAGATTTATTGCAGAGATAAAAGCATTTTGTGCAGAACCATAAATCAAATCATCATTGTCAATCTTAATTGTAAATATTGAGAAATACTTGAGAAATACTTTGTCAGCTTTGCCTATACTAATAAACTGGTTTGATGCTTACACCTGTAATTCGGGCCGCTAGTCAATCAGTTTAATTTTCGCTTGGGATTATTTCAGCATACACCCAAAAAGCTCTCAATAAAATCACTACTTTTAAAAACATCTCTAAAATATCTCTAAAAATCTTCCTGAAATCTCTATGTCTGACAATTCTTTAACTAATTCTCATTCTGATTCTCTCATTGACACCCTAGTGATTGGGGGAGGCATTACGGGCTTATCCGTGGCCTATGGACTACATAAACAAGGACGCACCGCCGTAATTGCTGAAGCTGGGGAACGAGTCGGCGGCGCAATTACCAGCAAAAGCAATGATGAAGGCTTTTTATGGGAAGAAGGCCCCAATAGCTTCATGCCCACCACAGAATTATTGGAAGTGGCCACCGCAGTGGGTTTAGCGCCGCAATTGCTGTTAGCCGATGGTAAATTACCGCGCTTTGTCTATTGGAATCGCCAATTACAAGCCATTCCCATGTCTCCCCCCAGTGCTATTACCACTAAATTACTCAGTTGGGGCGGCAAGATCCGTCTTGCTTTGGGAGCTATGGGCTTTGCCAAACCAGCGATGGCGGGGGAAGAATCCGTAGCGCAATTTTTCCGCCGACAATTAGGCTCTGAAGCCTTAGAGCGTCTCGTATCACCATTTGTGTCGGGGGTGTATGCTGGCGATCCGGCAGAACTCAGTGCCCAGTCTGCTTTTGGGCGGATTGTTCGCCTCGAAACTAACTATGGTGGTTTATTAGCGGGGGCAATTCTATCCCGCAAACAAGCCAAAAAAACTAATTCTCCGGCTAAAACTAATCCCAATTTGCCCAAAGTCAAACCTGGTCAGTTGGGTTCTTTTCCTAAAGGAATTCAGATGTTACCCGAAGCTATGGCGGCGCAACTGCAAGCTTCAGGACATCAAATCAATCTCCATTGGCGATTAACCGAGATTAAAACCCTAACGCAGGGGGGCTATGTCACGACTTTTAGCACGCCTGATGGTGAGAAAACAATTCAGAGCCGCAATCTAGTCCTAACGACTCCGGCTTATATCACCGCGCAGTTATTACAAGATCTTGCCCCCCAAGCCAGCCAAGCCTTGAGCGAAATTCCCTATCCCCCTGTTGCTTGTGTGGTGTTAGCCTATCCCAAAAAGAACTTTAAACAAGAACTCAATGGCTTTGGTAATTTAATTCTCCGTGGTCAGGGAGTCCGCACCCTGGGCACAATCTGGGCATCGACCCTATTCCCAAATCGCGCTCCCCAAGGTTGGAATTTATTATTAAACTTCATCGGTGGTACGACAGATCCCGCCATTGGACAAATGACTGAAGCTGAGATTGTCGCAGCGGTTGATCAAGATTTGCGCCAGACCTTACTCAAACCCGATGCCCCTAGCCCTAAAGTGGTGGCATTACATCTGTGGCAGAAAGCGATTCCTCAATATAGCCTTGGCCATGAGCAACGCTTGCAAACCATTGCGGCTGATTTATCGCGCCATCCGGGACTGAAAGTTTGCGGTAATTTTATCGGCGGTGTGGCGTTGGGTGACTGCATCAAAAATGGTTTAGCCATAGCAGAAAGCTTGTAATTCAAGTCCCCAAATTGGCAGATAGAATTTTACTGAATTCCATCTGCCAATGTTCTGTTACTTACTTCTAATAGTATACCGAACTAAATACTAGAACTATCTAGGCTTTAGCACTTGGTGGTGATGGCGGATGGTCATTAGGGCGGGGTGCTTGAGTCATGGCCCCCAAAGCCGCGCCCACCGAACCTCGCTGTTTTTGTTCCACCATCACCATACCTAACAAAGCATCCATCAAACCATGACCATTGCCTGCGCCACTGACTGACACATCAGAAACGACTCTCACATTATGGTCGCCGATAACTTGCATCAACTGTAATGCCGTGTAAGCCTGTGGCCCTAAAGCTTGCACCCCAGAGCGATAGGCTTCCGCTTTGGCTTGTCCCATGAGGCGCACCGCTTCAGCTTCCCCATTAGCGGCATTAATTCGCGCATTAGATTCCAATTCCGCAATTTTGACTCCTTGTTCCGCTTTAACCACCTGTTGCTGAATATCGGCTAAGGAAGTTTCTCTCACTAGCTCCTGCCGCTGGGTCTGGGCCAGGCGCTGCACTTCATAGGTTTTTTCTTGCTCTTGGGCAATTT
>JBAXSK010000140.1:0-10951 GCA_037130765.1 Pseudanabaena sp. ELA607 | reverse complement strand
GCATCGTGTTAGAATTAGCGCCATATTATTACCTGATTGTTACACGGCATTAAACAAATATCTCTTTTGACCCACCTATGGTAGCTACTCCCTCCAAAGAAACCGCCACGCCTAAAGTCAACGGCACTGGCAAACGGGACACCATCCTCACCCCCCGTTTTTATACCACCGACTTTGACGCTATGGCTAGCGCCGACTATAGCCACCTTGAACAAGACTTTCAGGCGATTTTGTCTGAGTTCAAGGCAGACTATAACCGCAAGCACTTTGTCAGAGATGCTGACTTTAATCAGTCTTGGGATCACATCGACGAACACACCAGAGAATCATTTCGCGTGTTCCTCGAAGGCTCTTGCACCTCCGAATTTTCCGGCTTCTTGCTATACAAAGAAATCGCTGTCCGCATGAAGCACAAAAGCCCTTTGGTGTCGGAAATTTTTAGCTTGATGAGCCGCGATGAAGCACGTCATGCCGGTTTCCTCAACAAAGCCATGCCTGACTTTGATCTGCAACTAGATTTGTCGATCTTGTCTAAAACCAAGAAATACACCTACTTCGCCCCCAAATTCATCTTCTACGCCACCTATCTTTCCGAAAAAATCGGTTACTGGCGTTACATCAAAATTCACCAGCATTTAGCCGCCCACCCCGAAAATCGGATTTACCCCATCTTCAAATTCTTTGAAAACTGGTGTCAAGACGAAAGCCGTCACGGGGACTTCTGTAGCCTCTTGCTCAAAACCAACCAAGAATATATCCAAGGTTGGCAAGCGGAATTATGGTCACGGTTCTTCCTGCTGTCGGTATTTGCCACTATGTACCTCAATGATGTGTGCAACCGCAAAGACTTCTATGAGTTGCTCGGCATGAACACCTTAGACTATGTGACCGCCGTATTGCGCGATACCAACCGCGATGCCGCCAAAGCATTCCCCGTGATTTTGGACATGGAAAATCCTAAATTCTGGTCTTGTTTAGAGCTATGCGTCGCCAACAACGCCAAACTAGCCCAAATCGCAGACTCTAACGCCCCCAAATGGCTCAAGAACTTGCAAAAGCTGCCCTATTACATCGGTAACGGCTTGCAATTTCTGAAAATGTATTTCTTGCCGCCGATCAAAATCCAACACGGCGCAGTGCTGTAAATCCCCCCTAGCCCCCCTTAAAAAGGGAGAGATGTTATTGCTTTATTGCTTCGTCTTCCCCCTTTCTAAGGGGCATTGAGGGAGATTTTCATCAACTATTACCAAACCAGTGGGATCAATTAGTTAATCCCACTGGTTTTCTCGTGGCAGAGGTTAAGACCATTGGGGATCCCTTAAGAAAATTGCCCTCATCATAGAGCGAAAAGTGCAACGGTTTTTCGGTATCATAGGCTTCAGGTTGTAACGTTGTTAAATTCTTGTATAAAAAGGGCAATAAGCAGTGACTATTCGGGTAGCGATTAATGGCTTCGGACGTATTGGCCGTAACTTCATCAGATGCTGGGCTGAGCGAAAAGAAACCCAACTAGAAATCGCCGCGATTAACGATACTTCTGATCCCCATACCAACGCCCACTTGCTCAGATATGACTCCATGTTGGGGCGTTTCGGTGGTGAAGTTTCAGCAGACGATAGCTCAATCACGGTTAACGGTCACAAAATCAAAACTGTTTCAGATCGCAATCCTGATAACCTGCCTTGGCGGGATTTGGGCGTAGACCTGATCATTGAAGCTACTGGTGTTTTTACTGACAAAGTAGGCGCTACGCGACACATCAATGCTGGTGCAAAAAAAGTTTTGATTACCGCCCCTGGTAAAAATGAAGACGGCACTTTTGTAGTGGGTGTAAATGCTGATAAGTATGAACACGACAAGCATCACATCATCAGTAATGCTAGTTGTACCACCAACTGCTTGGCTCCTGTAGCTAAGGTATTACACGAAAGTTTTGGCATCGTTAAGGGTGTGATGACCACCACCCACAGTTACACTGGTGACCAACGTTTGCTCGATGCTAGCCACCGCGATTTGCGTCGCGCCCGTGCTGCTGCCTTGAGCATTGTACCCACTTCCACTGGTGCAGCTAAGGCTGTGGCTTTGGTATTGCCTGAGTTGGCCGGTAAGCTCAATGGTATTGCGTTGCGCGTACCTACACCTAACGTGTCTGTAGTGGATTTCGTGGCTGAGGTCGAGAAATCTACAATCGCTCAAGAAGTGAATGAAGCTTTACGCACTGCCGCTGAAGGTCCCATGAAGGGCATTTTGCGTTACAGTGACTTGCCTTTGGTTTCCATTGACTACCGTGGTACTGACGAATCTTCGATCGTTGACGCAGCTTTGACTATGGTTGTCGGTAACAATCTGGTGAAAGTCGTGGCATGGTATGACAACGAGTGGGGTTATAGCCAACGGGTAGTTGACCTCGCTGAAGTTGTAGCCAAGAATTGGGCTTAGTTTTAGCTGATTTTGATTAATTAATCATCGGGTTGTCATAACCTAGTTTGATTAGTTATTGATCACATAAATCTTTTAATTTGCTTCATGAAACAGAGCTATGCATTTTGTGCTGGCTCTGTTTGTTTTTGTGAGGTAATCCATTGCATCCAGATGCATTAGCTATAACGACATCTCACCCGTAAAATTCGGTACTAAGCGCTGCAAATGCTTGGGTGGGCGATAATAGTCCATTGATTTCTGTAAGGGGGGCAAAACAATGGGCTTCGGCAAAACATCTTCATAGGGAATCTTACTCAAAAGATGGGCAATGCAATTGAGCCGCGAACGTCGTTTATTATCACCATCAATGACATACCAGGGGGATTGATGGGTATCAGTTACATTAAACATATCGTCTTTAGCTTTGGAATATTCCACCCAGCGGGCACGGGCTTCGAGATCCATCGTGCTAAACTTCCAACGTTTGCGCGGATCATGAATCCGTTTCTCGAAGCGATTTTCCTGTTCGGCATCACTAACGGAAAACCAATATTTAATCAAAATAATTTCAGAACGTTGAATCATAAACTCAAATTCCGGACAGGAGCGCAGAAATTCCACATATTCTTCATGGGAACAATAGCCCATGACGTGTTCCACACCAGCCCGATTGTACCAACTGCGGTCAAATAGCACGATTTCCCCCGCAGCGGGTAAATGCGCCACATAACGCTGAAAATACCATTGGGTGCGTTCATAATCGGAAGGTTTACCCAGCGCCACAACGCGACAAATCCGAGGATTCAAACATTGGGTAATACATTTAATCGCGCCGCCTTTACCTGCGGCATCCCGTCCTTCAAACAGAACTACTATCTTCAATCCGGCATATTTGACCCATTCCTGAAGCTTCACTAATTCGATTTGTAATTGTTGCAAAGCATCTTCATAGATTTCTCGCGAGATTTTACCCTGTGGTGGCACTTGAGCAAAAGCCTGAATTACGGCTGGCGGCGGTGCTTCAAATTTGTAGGTTGGCATCATCGCTCCGGGCGTAGAATGTACCAGATGTTGATCAGAAATACTTGTTTGCGCCACAATTTCGTGATCAGCTTGGTGATTCGCTGGCTCCCCTTTATGCCCTTCGGGATGTTTGTGATGTTTTTTAGCCATATTATTCAATTCCTGAATCTGCGATAAATATCTAATGGGATGTCAATCTATAATCCAGCAATTAGCTCAAAAGCAATCTGTCTGGCATCTGTCTGGCAATTGATCTATTTATTACTTAATGAAATTAAGGTGTGAAATAATTCATGCGGCTCATAATACAAGTATAATCAAACTGATCTGGTAATTCTATTACCAATTTATTACTATCAACAGATTGTTGTACTTTATAACAATTCGTGATTAATCTATAAATTGTTATGATTCATGTAAATCTGATTCATAAATTCTAATCCATAAATTAAGTACGGTATTAATCTATGTCTGAATTATCTAATCAAATAACATCTCATCAAACTACAAATGATTTAGCCAATCCACTTGATCTAAATCATGTATTAATTAATCCTTTAAATCAAGTGGCTACAAAATTTATTCAATCAAGTGATGAAATTGTTTCAGTTGAGAATTTTGGTAGCGGTAATATCAATGATACATTTCTAGTTACGGCTCGTGCCAAACCCCTCAGTGCTGATGAATTAATCACGAGTATTTATCAAAAATCTCAAGGTAATTTAGATCGCTTTGGCAATCCTATTATTATAGAAAATGAGCCAAAATCCTATAAATTTGTCTTACAGAAAATTAATACCCATGTATTTAAACAGCCCGAATTGGTAATGGCTAATATTCGCTTAGTAACCGAACATATCCGTCATAAACTAGGTGAAAATAAGCGAGCTAATCAACGCTATAACTCATCAGAATTTGCTCAATTAGCTGAAGTAGCATCAATCGAAGAAAATGAGACTCAATCGGCTCATCATAATGTCTCGCATAATTTAGATCCTATTGCTTTGGATCTCGAAAACTTTGATCTAACATCTTTTGATCCGCAATATTTTAATGCTAATATTTCCGCTGGACAGGGTTCTCAAGGACTAATTTTACCTAACTTATCTCGTCCATCTTCTGCTAAAAAAACACCTCAAAAAAACACCTCAAAAACAACCCAGAAATCAACCTCAATTAATCCTAATATTGCCGATCAAGTTGCCAATGATTGGGTAACTGTGAGGGTAATTCCTACCCAAAATAATCAAGATTTATTGATTGATGCAGACCAAAATCATTGGCGTAGTTTGACATTTATTAATCACACCATTGTCTTACAAAAAATTAGTGAATCAGCCCAAGCCTATGAAGTCGGTTATGGTGTGGGCTATTTCCATCATTTATTACGAGATCTACCGCTAAATAATTTAGCTGATACCTTGCCGGAATTTCATATTACTCCTTTATATTTTAGGCAATATCAACAGGCTCATGCCAAATTTACTAAGGGTAAACACCGGCATATCGCATCATCTTTGTTGCCAGAGCTGAAGTTTTGTCTTGGTTTTGTTGAAGAAAGAAGTAAATTAATCTCAATTTTAGAAGATGCTAAATCCTGTGGTTGGCTACCAATGCGAGTCATGCATGGTGATCCTAAAATCAATAATATTTTATTAGATGAATCGAGCCAAAAAGCTGTGAGTATGATTGATTTAGATACTGTTAAACCAGGATTAATTCATTATGATATAGGTGATGGATTGCGTTCGGCTTGTAATTTAATGGGTGAAGAAACCGAGCATTGGGAATCAGTAATTTTTGATATAGATGTATGTCAAACTTGGCTGAGGGGATATATGCAATTTGGACAGAATTTATTGCGCCCTCGCGAATATGACTTTATTTATGAAGCGATTCGCCTGATTAGTTTAGAATTAGGTTTGCGATTTCTGACGGATTATTTAGCAGGCAATGTATATTTTAAAGTCAGTTATCCTGAGCAAAATTTAATTCGCGCTTTGGTACAATTACGTTTAACTGAAAGCATCGAAAATCAATCGCGCAACTTGCGCCAAATTATCCGCGAATTCTATAAATAATGTGGCTAATTTTAATTTACAGCATTATTTACAGCGCACTTAACTTTGTGATATAGGCATCTTGTCTGTTAAGATCTTTTTGATATGTAATTTTGTTAATTCATTAAGTTAAATTCTGATTCAGATAGGCTAAGCCCTTTGCCACAAAAGCTTCCCGTGATACATCTAAGGGTAAATTCCGTTCCTGAAAAAACGCTTCGGCTTGTTCTAATAAGCCCTTAGTTTCACCGCGATTATTGGAGATAGATGCATTTCTAGTCAGTATTTCTGGCGGACGAATATCTAATAAATAATGCACCGCTTCCGTTTGCAATTTGCGAATTTCGCGGTAATCTAATTGACATTGCACTGATT
The DNA here is from genome assembly GCA_037130765.1 of Pseudanabaena sp. ELA607. Taxonomy (GTDB): domain Bacteria; phylum Cyanobacteriota; class Cyanobacteriia; order Pseudanabaenales; family Pseudanabaenaceae; genus JBAXSK01. Next base: position 5,072 of record JBAXSK010000140.1, on the reverse strand, counting down.
TAACCATATTGATAATTTTCTGTCTGGCTAAGCTATTCTCAATTTTAAATTGCTTGGCATGATCGATAATTAAATGATTAATCTGCTCACTTTCATATTTTGCAGCATCAATTAAGGGCAAATCAATGGTGAGCCGTGGTGCAACTAAAGGATGAAATCGTTCTGTTTTATAATCTAAATCAAATTCCATAAATCCTTTGGCTTCGGCTGCTTCCGCCCAAATATTATTACTGGTGCGCTCAATGGCTCCAGCATAATAAGCGAACTTCCCTAAATGAGTTTGGCTATGATAATGACCACAGGCAACATAATCCCAATTCAGACTCATCAAATCTGAAGGTACAGTATAACCACCATAATCATTGATGCGCTCGTGATCCACGGTTCCGTGCAACATCAACAGATTATAATTACTCCCATCATCAGGGCGAATTAGAGGCAGCGGCTCTTTAGAATCTAAGGCATTATGGGGCAAACAACAAATACGCATGGTTTTGTCATCTTTTACCTGCAATGACACCACTTGCGGCGCATTAGTGACCACATAGGTTTCTGGTAAGACGCTCAGAAGTTCCAAAATACAACGATTATCCGTAGAGCGCACTGATTCATGGTTACCGGCAATCATCACTAAAGGAGCCGGACATTTTTGGCGGAAATTATAGAGTAAACTCTGAGTGGTAATCACAGCAAAATTACTCGGACGCGGCACATGGAAAATATCACCCGCAATTAATACTACATCAGGATTGATCGTTATAATTCGATCAAGAACTTCCTTAAAGGAACGAAAAACATCAGCTTCCCTTTGATTAACTCCTTGGGAATTGACGCGATGGTAAGCACGATAACCTAAATGCAGATCTGCTAGGTGAATCAGTTTCATGGCAGAGAAATTATGATATTAATAGAAAAAATAGGAACATTGGCGGAGATGCAGATTCCCGATAATCAAGGCATATTTACTCTATATAAGAACACCACTCACTCCAACTACCAGCATATAACTTCACTTTTGCGGTTGATACTCCGGCTAAGTGTAAGGATAGCAAATTCACGCAAGCAGTAACTCCCGAACCACAATAAACTATAATCTCTTCGGGATTGTCCGCCAATAGATTTGCCCAGCGTTGATCTTGCTCTGGAACTACCAAACCATTGCTCTGGGTTACTTCCTGCCAAGGGTAATTCACCGCCCCGATGATACTGCCTGCCACTGGATCAATGGGTTCCACTTCACCGCGATAACGTTCTGGTTCTCTAGAATCAACTAAAACTGATTCCCCTGAGACTATTGCCCCTGAAGCCAATCGTGACTGAATTACACTTCTGTCTACAACCCAATCGGCGCGAATTTCTGGTTCAAAGTTACTTGATGCCAATTTAATTGGAGTTGCATCAGATACAGGTAAACCCGCTTCTAGCCAAGCTTTCCAGCCACCATCTAAAACCGCTACAGTTTCATGACCATAATAGCGCAATAACCACCATAACCGCGCCGCAAATCCGAAGCGCGAATCATCATAAATTATCACCGGTGTTTGATTACGCACGATTCCTAATTCGCTTAAGGTTTTGGCGAACTGTCCGGTTTCTGGTAGGGGATGTCGTCCGCCGTAGTTATGAAGTCGATGACCTTCTAGGGATAAATTACTAGATAAATTCTGATTCAAGTCGAGATAAAATGCCCCTGGAATATGGGAAGCTTCGTATTGCTTTCTGCCTAAAGTCACGTCACCCAAGGCAAAGCGGCAATCTATAATTAAGACTTCATGGTGATGTTTGTTTAACCATGCCACACTGACCACACTAGAAGGCAAAGAGAGTTCTATCATTTTTGCTGGGAAACCTATAATATTAAGAGGAATGAATAGCTTGCCATTTATAGCATCACTACTAACGGCTAACTAATGGTCGGCAAATAATCTGCCATAGCTCAATAATCTTTCTGGATCAAATTTCTGTCGGATTTGACTCATCACAGCGACACCACCATCATAGCCCCAAGGTTCTACAGCTTGTTTATAGGCAATAGAACTACGCAAAATCGTCAAAAACCCCTCAGCGGCTACGGTTTGCGCCCTTGCTTTAAGCAATAATTCACCCATTGCATCCACGCTATGACTCTGCACTACCTCACCCTTAATATGTAAAGTTCCTAAACCGCTACTACTATTAATCAAAGCGCGATAACCAGCATTGCCAAATAAATTGTCCCATTGCGGCATCACGAGGCTAATTTGCTCTGGCAAGATCCCCACTTTGCACCAAATACCGCTGGCTAATTCCGTATCGCTGCTGTCCCCCCATGATTGCCAAAGTACCTGTTGCAGATGCTCGGTCAAACTGGCCACCGTCGGATAGTCCAAAGCCGTAACCTGTAAATTATGGGCTGTAGCTAATTGAGCCAGTTCATCCTGTTGTTGTTGCACACTGTTGGCTAGTCCGGCAAATTGCACTACAATTCCCGCCTGCTGCCCAATTGATTCTTGCCAACCTTGTTCTTGCCAAGTATGCCACATCTGGGCATTAACTAAAGCCATCACCACCGGACTTAATCCCGAACGAGCCACCAACCGCCGCAATTGAGCTAAATTTTGCCATTGCCCCGTTAGTAAAAGCGTTCGGGTCGTGCCTAAAACCGGATATAGCCGCAAAGTTACTTCGGTAATAATCCCCAATGTGCCATAGGAGCCAGTGAGCAACTTCATCAAGTCATAACCCGCCACATTTTTGACCACCCGTCCCCCAGCATGACTAATCGCCCCATCAGCGCGGACAAACTCAATGCCTAACACCATATCCCGCACGTTGTTGTACCTGTGCCGCAAAGTATTGGTGTCTGCGGTGGCTAAGATCCCGCCAATGGTTGCCTGAGTCCCAAATGTCGGATCAATAGCCCAGAATTGCCCCGCGCCCCCTAAAGTCTGTTGTAAGTCTGCGAATCTAACCCCTGCGGCGGCAGTAACCGTCAAATCCCCCACACAATGCTCTACGATCTGATTGAGTCGTGCGGTGCTAATCAAAACATCAGCATCACTAATCACGCCGCCCCAATCTAACTTCGTACCATTACCACAGGGCACAACGCGCCACTTTTGCGCCGCACAATAGGTCATCACCGCCGCTAATTGAGCCGTGGTTTCTGGCAATGCCACACAACGGGGAGCCTTGCCAGAACTCCAAGGATGCAGCACCCCAAGGTAAGGATAAGCCAGATTTTGCTCTTGCCGCCAAGCACTATAGTCTAGGGCGATCACCCCAGTAGCATCCTGCAAACTGTGCTGATCATCACTGGAATTACTGAAATTTTCGCCCATGACTAATTTACTTGTCCTATCCGTTACCTTGACACGCTGCAAAATTACCCCTTGAATTGACTGCGGGAATAATGGGCTTAGAGGCTTACCACATAAGCATCATTAACCCCAGCGACGGCGGTGATTTGTTCCATCAGATCCGCAGGCAAAGGATCATCAATATTCAAAACCATGACCGCTTCACCCCGCACCATGCGGCGACCCACTTGCATACTGGCAATATTCACATTGAAATTACCCAACAGCGAGCCAATGCGCCCAATGATCCCCGGCATATCGCGGTGTAAAGTCAGCAACATATAGTTACTAGGGGCCACGTTAATCGGGAAGCCATTGATACTGGTGATCCGCATTTCGGTGCGTCCCAACAGTGCCCCAGTAATGGACTGTTCGCCGTGACTACCGTGGGCGGTCAAATGCACTGAGCCGGTGTAATCTTCTACCGTAGCGTCGCGAGTTTCGGTAACGCGAATGCCCCGCTCTTTGGCTTCAATATTGGCATTAACGAAATTGACCCGCTCCCGCAAAGCTGGAGTAAGCAAACCCTTCAAAGCCGCAACTACCACGGGCTGGCTATCACTGGAGGCCACTTCTCCTTGCAGACGAATATCCAAGTGATCCACCCGACCGCCTGCCAATTGACCCACCAAATTACCCAAAACCTCGGCTAATTGCAGGTAGGGCTTGAGTTTTTGCCACACATCGGGGCGCAAACCAGGGATATTCACCGCCGCCCGTGCCGGTAAACCCAGCAACACATCACGAATTTGTTCGGCGACATCGATGGCCACATTAGCTTGAGCTTCTTCGGTTGAAGCGCCCAAGTGCGGTGTCACAATCAACTGTGGCCCCACTGCCCGTAGCAGTGAATCAGCTTCGAGAGGTTCATTTTCAAATACATCAATGGCAGCGCCTGCTACTTTGCCGCTGTTGAGGGCATCGACTAACGCTTTTTCGTCGATGATGCCACCGCGAGCGCAGTTGATAATTCTCACCCCATCCTTCATGATGGCGAACCGCTCGGCATTGAGCAAATGGTAAGTGTCCTTGGTTTTGGGCATATGCAGCGTGATGTAGTCTGATTCGCGCAACAGCACCTCTAGTTCCACCAAGGATGCCCCCAATTGCTCGGCCCGTTCTGCGGTGAGGAAGGGATCATAAGCCAAGAGCTTCATGCCCATCGACTTAGCCACCGTCGCCACATGGGAGCCGATTTTGCCTAAGCCCAACACACCCAAAGTCTTTTTATAAACTTCAACGCCGGTATAGCTTTTGCGATCCCATTTGCCAGCTTTGAGCGAGGCATTAGCCGCCGGAATAAACCGCGATAGAGACATCATCATCGCCAAAGTATGCTCCGCAGCGGCAATGGTGTTACCTTCGGGGGAATTGACCACCACAATACCTTGGCGGGTGGCAGTGGGCACATCCACATTATCCACACCGACCCCAGCACGACCGATAATCTTCAGGTTTTTCCCAGCTTCGATGATTTCTTTCGTTAGGCGTGTGCCAGAACGAATCATGATCGCATCGTACTCAGGAATAATGGCGATAAGTTCATCTTGGGGCAGCCCAGTTTTTATATCAACGGTTGCAACTTGAGAGAGGATATCAATACCAACTTGATCGATAGGATCTGAAACGAGAACTTTGGGCATATTGCCTTGGCACACGGAGACGACAATATTTGCTTATATCACTTATTGGGTAATGATTTTGCTAAGTTTAGGATTTTTGCAGATCTTTTTA
>JBAXSK010000014.1:0-35157 GCA_037130765.1 Pseudanabaena sp. ELA607 | reverse complement strand
GACTTGGTAAACTGTTCTGGTATCGTCTGAAGCATTGCTATCAACTAAGCTATTACAGTCTATTGCGTTTATATGTAGTACACCATAAGCAGTCAAGATGACTGCCCCACAAAGATTTTATGATTAAGATCTGTGCTACATCAAATCAAAACCGGCTGTAACAACTGCAATCCATAATTAAATAATACAGCTAACTCTACAGCTTTATATCGAGTTTATATCTAACCAAACAAAAGCTATAGCAAGAAAAGGATGGGTGAATCCAAGAAAATTTACACACACAAGAAAACTTACAATTTAAGATCACAATTTAACTTGGACTTACTAGTAATTATTTCTCAAACCCAATTCTATCTAGCTACTTCATAACCGTCAATTGTTTACTCTAATTATATAACTAAAGATAACTTTTGTTTGATATGACCGATGGATTTAGGCAACGGCTAATTACTAATAGTTATCTACTTAGCTCTTGTAAATGTCTGGCGGCATCGGCATAGTTAGGATCAAGTTCTAGCGCTCTAATAAAGGCGGCTTTGGCTGGTTGAATTCGGCCCATTTCTCGCAAGATTACTCCTTTGTCATCATACAAACTAGGATCATTTTTGACCCATCTTAAACCTTCTTCAACCGTGGCGAGGGCACGAGATAGATCTTTTCTTGCCATGTGGACACGGATTAATACGGTATAACTTGGCCCATAAGGATTTTCTGGATCAATGCTTTTACTTTGATCTAACACTGCCCGAGCTTCATTTGCAGCCTCATCAAGGCGGTTATCTTCTAAATAAGACCAAGCAAGCTCAATACGCGGCATCCAAAAATCCGGGTCGATTTTTAAAGCGAGCAGAAATGAAACTGTAGCTTTAGTCCATTCCTGTTGGTACATGAAAATCTGCCCACGTTCGAGATAATCATTGGGATTAGCGATAATTGGCTGAACCTGTGTCGAGTTTCTTTTCGCTTCTCTTTGGGCTTCTTCTTCGGCTTCCCTTTGGGCTTGCCAAGTGGCTTGTTTTTGCTCTTGACTAAAGCGATTGATTTCGATGGCTCGCTCTAAGGAAGTTAAAGCTTCATTGAGGTCGGCATTCTCCCGCCTGAGAGCCGCTCCAGCCCGACAACGCCAAGAGCGATAACCCAAGTCTAATACTCTTTTATGCTCTGATTTATTCTTTAATCTTAAAACTGCTTCTAAATTTTGGGTTTCCACCAATTCCGATGCTCTCTTACAGTTCTCATAGGCGGTGTCAAAGTCACGATACCAACCCGCGCTAAAGCCTTGCAGGAAAAGTATCTCAGCCCGTTTTAGCTCATCTTCTGCTTTACTCAAAGCTTTGGTAAATGCTGCCTTAGCCTTAGTAGGATTGCCTAATCGCCATGCCTGATTCCCTTCTTCAAGATCGTAATTGACACTGCCACTATCATGTACATTAGGAGCAATCCATTTCTCTTCCGTTAAGCGCAAATTCCTGGTAACTTTCTTGAAATTCACTTGAATAGGTAAATCTGCTGCACCATATTTAATAAAAATCTGAATTGGCACTGCTAAACTCAAGTTATAAGCGAGGCGATCACCCGAAAGCTTATCAACTTCATCACCATCACTTCTGCCATGAATGCCAATTACTTGACCTTCGGCGTTGAAGACTGGGCCGCCACTCATCCCCTCACGAGTCAAATTGCTGTACATCAAGCGATACCCCCGACTGCGAATATCACTGTTGGCTAAACTAAAAGCAGAAGCATTGGTATTGACTAAATAGCCAGCACTGATTTCCAATGGAGTCGAGGCTGTTTTGGTTGCATCAAATTCTTCTTTTCCTAAAGGAAACCCTGATATGATTACCGCCGGAAATTTTTGCAGTTCGCTTAAACCGTAACTAGTTCCTCTTGAAGTACTGATAGTTCTGTTTGTGCCAATGATACGACGTTCATAGATATTGGGCAAGGAAGCTGCTAGTTCAGCCGTGCGATAGCTTCGGTTACTTTTGAAGGTGACGACAGCTAAGTCTACTACTTTATTGTGATAAACAATATCACCTCTAATTCCTTTACCATCATACTTTTGTCCATCAGGAGCGATAATCTTTAATTTAATGGATTTGACATATTTATCGTTGTTTTCAGGGGTGTCGGTGTCTTCCAGTTTTTTGAGTACATGGAGACAAGTCAGTACATAATAGGTATCGCCTTTTTTGCCGATAATGACACCAGAACCGGCTTTAATAATTCTGCCAGATTCATCGTCCTCAGTTTTAATGTACACCGTGGTTTGCCGCGCCAGAGCTTTGATCCGATCTTCATCGGCATTGTTTTTGGCGCTATTTTGAGGATTATTTCGAGGGTTATTTTGGGCATGGGCTACCCTATTGGTGCCATCAAGATTTAGGAACTGTCCTGTAATTTCTATGGCTAGATCTGCGATACTCCCTATGGCTATCGTAGCTATGAGCCACGGTAATCCACGAGATAAGGTTTTTAAGGAAACTTTGGCAAATAAATTATGAGACATGAGATTAGATTCTGTTCACTAGTGAAATAATGGCAAAAATGGAATAACACAAATGGCTTAAATTCTTGTTTTGAAGCAGGCTTTGGACTAAATCTCTTTCGCAAATAGAGAATAAAAGAGATTTAGTCCTAATTGAGAAAGCTTAGAAAGCTAGTCGAAATAGACGACTACCTACTGAGGCTTCATTTAATTCAAAGATCAGCCCCTGATTAGCGGGATTATCTCTATTCCAAGAACGACCGCTAACCCGCAAATTAGCCGACCATTTTTTACCATAGGGAACTTCTCGCGCGATGGTGCTGGTCTGTCCCCAAGTAATGGGAAACTCTTTGCCAGTATCGTCCATCACGCGCACACTTCTGGTATGCAACAGAAAACGTTTGCGATCTTTTTCGGGTCTTTCGGCGGTGTTGTCAATGGTAAATCGCAAAGCAATTACATCGCCTGCGACAGGTTTAGGCTCGTCTAGGATCACAGTGATATTGTCTTTAGTTTGTTGCCGCCCTTGAGCCGTCTCCGTAGGTTCTGAGGTTGGTGGTTTACCACTAATGGTGGGACTGGGGGTAGCACTAGATTTACGTTCACTAGGCGGTAAAAGACTGGATCCCCCCAGCGGCTCTAAGACATTTTTGCTATAGTCGGTAATGCCTTCAGGACGATAAATATCGTAGTTATTGACGCTGATTACACTGCGCAAATAGCCTAACCGATCCCTAGTGGCAGGGTGGCTATTGGAATAGCGTGGCTGATCTCCTTCAGCGTTGGCAAGCACTTGCATCACGTTAAATAAGCCATCCGCTGGATATTTGGCCCCAGCTAAAACCCGTGTGCCCAAGATATCAGCTTGTTTTTCCTGAGCTTTTTCGCTTTCCTGTTGGAGGATCGGGAATAATACATCACCTAAAGGAATTAAGTCTGCCCAAGTTGACGCAGCAAAGCGACTAGTTATCTTCAATGTGCCGTGAGAAAGCACTGCATGAGCCATCTCATGGGCTAATAATCCAGCTAATTCTGCTTCACTGTGTAAAGATTTGAGCAGTCCTGAAGCCAGAAATACTTTGCCCCCCGGAAAGGCAAAGGCATTCAAATCATTGGAATTATTGTAGACATTGAATTCATATTCCATATCCTTGCGACCAAACAGATTGCCAATCTTACTACCAACTTTAGCCACATACTTATTCAATTTTTCATTCTCAATCAGCGTGAGTTTTTTCTTTTCGTTATCGGCAAAATCAGCGCCAAGTTTATTTTCACCCTCCAATAATTTTGCATAGATCGCACCTTTTGAGCCTAAACCAGCGATAAGATTTCCTGCTAGTTGCTCTCTAGTGGCTTTTCTAAATCTCTCTAGGTAGACATCGGCAATTTTATTATATTTGTCTACATCCTTATGTTTGGGATTAAAAATGCCAAACTGTCGCGCCGCAATGGAAGCTAAAAGATAAAGTTCTGCCTCCCGTTGTAAAGTATCAACTTTTGCTAGATCGCCGTAACTTTGCAGCAAAGGATCAAGTAGTGATGTCTCCGTAGAATATTGTGCAAAAGCGCTTTCTAAAACCTGAATCGCTTCCCCATAGGCTTTTTTTTGCTTGTCTTTATCATCGGCTGCTTTGGCTATATTAGCATGATACTCCGCTAATTTAAGGTGACCAGGGATAAATTCAGGATAGTCCACAGTCAAGGGTTTTAGGGATGCTAATACTTTGGTTTCTAGGTTTTGCTCTACTCCTTCTCGACCAATGCGCCAATTAACCCGTGCTTTGCCTGGTAAGTTCTTCACTTCATAAATTGGGCGCAATTTCCCCTGACCCGCTGGCAATTTAGGTTTAGCTTCCCTTTGAATGTCTAGGGCACGGGTCGTAGCCCCTTCCGTATAAAACCGATCGGCTTGCACTAGTTTGTCCCAGTTCGGTCGTCTATATAGTCTAGTGGATATGCTTTGAGCTTGAGCTAGATTCCCTAGAACAAAGAATAGCCCAATAGAGAATAAAACTAGTCGATATCCCCACCAGCGCCATCGATGCGGCAGATAATTAATCATATTGAATATTCACTAAGTCAATAGGTTAAATACTAACTAGCTAAATATATCAAATTATAGTCAATTATGTTCAAGAGTTTTTACCTTTAGCTAGAAGTGCTACTGAATCTCTATACTGCTCTTGTTAAAGAGTTTAAAATTGGCTTGATTTCTTTTATTATCAAGAAGTCTTCTCAGATTTCTAATCATCTAATACTTCCTAATCACAGCTAATGGGTGGCAAGATATTTCCGGCGCTGTGGCGGACAAAATTATCGAGATTAAGCGATGTAATGGGGAAAAAGATCAGATCTTTGCCTTTGAGGTAAGGCTGGCGAGCATCTAGGAAATCTGTGGTTCCATAAAAGCCATAGACTGCGGGTTGTTGCCGCACAATGTATTCCAGAACATTTTGTAAGGATGTAGTTGCGCCCCATTGGTAAGGTCCAAAATAAGGACCAGAAAATGGCGTGTAGAAAAGTTGACCATTTACGCTATTTTTGGTCAAATCTCCTTGAATGCACAGCCCATCTTTGCCAGTGGTATTACTGATCAAACGCAATACGCCGACAATGCGATTACTTTTTTTGCCAAATATAAAGCACCATTTGCCAGCACGATTTTGCCTTGAGGAACTAATATCAGCATTGGGAGCATAATTACAATATCTGTAATTCGCATCTGGCAAGCTTTCAATAGATGATACTGAATTACTAGAAACTGGGATTGTTGACGTTGTTTGTGAAGGCTTAAGCGCCACTTCCTCTCTAAAAATAACGAAGCTATGTTTAACACCCTGACTATCTGAAAAATTGAGAGATGGCTTGGTCTGATCTAGAAATAAATTTCGTCTGCCGATCAGTTCGCTGGGGAGTTGCCCGTAGTCTCCGTTATATCGCACAATCCAGCCTTGGGAGCTAGTATAAGCGGTTTCGACTTTGTGAACTACTCCGCTGAAGGTTCTAAAATAGGTGCATCCAAGGGCGCTTCTATTGTTGGCAACAATCAAAACCTCGGCGGTTTCACCATCAAATAATGCTTTATAAATCCGACCATCATTAAAAAGATTAATTTGGCGAACTAAACCAAAGTTAGGATTACTCAGTTGCCGATTCAAGGCTCCATCGCAAGCATCATCTATCGGCAGTGCCACTCTAAATCTTTGGTATTTATCAACATTCGACATTCCTGATGTAGTCAGCAGTAAGCCTAGACCGATGGCGAGTTGTGAGACTAATTTAAGATGTTTTGCTCTTGTCAATGGTAACCGATGCATCACATTGCCTCTTGCTTGGGTAAAGATTGTTAAGGATTCTGGCTTACACAAATAGAAAAGCTCTACAATCAAAGGCGATAGATACACGCCGCTTAAAATTCTGTTTCTAAAATATAGTCTTTTCTAGATAGTCTTTTCTAGTTCGATAGACAACGGATGTTACTCCTAGAATTATTCTAGAAACAAGTAGATAATTCGAGGATATTATGATTGTATATTAACCTGAAAGGAGCAAAAATGACCAGCCCAAACTGGTAAATATTTGGTAAAGATTAGTTTATGAGTCGAATTTAGATATTGATCAGAGTTAGTTGCTCTTCATGCAATCATATCAATTAAATTAATTGAAAAAAGCACTGTCAATCATGCTAATCAAGGTGTTAGTGATTAAGTATGTTAGGCAATAACTACAAAACATCAAAAAATATTAAGATGTAAAATTCTAGGAGAAATGTTCTATGAAATTAAACTTATTCTTGCCTACCCAAATTTTGCCTAACTCCCTGATTAGTTGGCATTTTGGCTGGAAAATCGCCACAGCAATTACTATCAGTATCACTGCCTTGGGTAATGCTGCCTTCGCCATAGAAAATGGGCTGTATTATGGGGGGCGCACATTCTATATTCATATAGCGTCCCGAGGGGACAGAATTTGCTACAAAGGCACGTCCCACAATGGCACAACCGTCGCTTCTATCACACTGATCAAAGATCAAGACAATCGCCGCACCTACTTGATTAATAATTTCAATCGGCTTGGGTTGGGCGAAAATACCGCTGAACCGCGTAAATTTCGGTTTGGCGAGATCGATGAAGATAACAATGTAATTTCAGGGGGGACATATCGTCTATTAGACAGCGTAGAATCCCCTGAGATTGGCTCCGAGATGGCTCAATGTCTCACCAGTACTGAGCCATTTTTCTGGCAAAATCTCACCAATAGATCGAGATCGTCCCGCAGTCGTTAGCGCCGCACTTTGCCCGTAAAACCTGAGATCTTAAATTGTTTCAGGGTCAATGGTTCTGGTTGATCCGCAGGCACAGTAACCATAATTTCAAAAGGACTGTTACCTAGGGGCACGGTATCCACAGAGCCGAGGCGACCCCTTTCTGGCATGGCATCATTACCATTAGCATCATAAATCCGACCAAATACGTCGGCATTAAGCAGCACCTTACCGCTATCGTTATGGGCCGTACCTTGAATCAAAAAGCAATTGGCTGACATGACCCCGCCACCCAACACCAAGTTATGGGCCAACTCTGGCGGACAATTAGTATAGTGAATATCTGAGACCTTGGCTTGCACCCTTGCCTCTGCTGGAGCCATGCCCAGTCCCACAGCCAAAAATGTCCCTAGCAGCAAACCAACTAACCCCACCCGCAACCCAGCACCCAAGACATTTTGGCTCACAGGAGATTCCCTGCGGGGCAAACCATTGCTAGGAGCCACTGAGAAAATAGGGCTGACAAAGGAACTCAAAAGTTTGCACAAAATTGATCTCAAAATTGTTTGGTCATACATAGGATTATTCACGATATAGTTAAGATATCTTCTACGTGCTAAAATCTAGCACAGCCATTGAAGGAGGATAGTTTTTAATGGAATTTAGTTTATTGTTGGCTACTTTGCCTGAAACTTACAAAATGTTTGGGCCTTTGGTAGACGTTTTGCCTGTAATCCCCATATTTTTCTTATTGTTGGCGTTTGTTTGGCAGGCTGCGGTCGGCTTCAAATAAGGCTGAGCATCACTTCTGTGACTGTAGTTCAACCATAATTTTAGATGGCAGCCACATTATTGGTCAAAAATTGTCGGCAAGAAAACCCTAATAATCATCAACTCTTTAATTGAGAGTCTTTGATTGATCGTGTTATTAACTAATTTAATTAAGCTAACTGATTAGGTTAATTAATTACACCTATTAATCATAGATGAAAATTGTGTTTTGCTTGTCCACGAAATTGTTCATCATCAACGATTTTGATCACTACTAGACAAATCAAATTAATTATTTCGATTATTTCTAGTTAGTCACCAAATAGCAAACCACCAAATATTCAAGTATTTTGGACAATGCTTTTTTGTGCATCTAAATATAGTAAAACAAACTTATTTTTTCTAATTTCACCAGAACTAGAGAGACAATAATACGGTCTTTCTAGTTTTTTTTTGATAAATTTTTTTGATAAATTTTGCGCTAAGTTTTGGCAATAAATTGCTACGCTAAATGCAAATCAACCTAACTAGGAAAGTAAGAATTATGGAAAAAATTGGTATATGGCTGAATAAATTCTTATTAATTAATGTGTTTGTGGTGTTTTTCTTTTTTGTGTGGTTTATGGCGGCTCTGGCGGGAGAAAGTCTGCATATTCATTTGGGTTTAAAGCTATGGCAAAGTTTATGGCAGCCTTTGATTCAACCAGTTTTGGGCATTGTGATGGCAGGGGCAATTGCTAGCGGTGTGATTGGTAAAGTGAAACAAATCCTGAATCAGCAAAAACATAATTCTTAATCTCTATTTGAAAAGCTCTATTTTGAATCTTTAAAGTGTGATCGTAGTTTGTTTTCTCCTAAGCTAAATTGTGACCATCTAAATTAAATTAGCTGTGCTAGATTACCTAAACATTATTTTATGAAATCGCCGCAATTTCATCATGGGTTAGCCCATTTTTTGACGAAAAACTTATCAAATAAAAATCCCTTAAGCAAAATATCTTTGAGGATTCTCTTTACTGCGCCTTTTGTAATTGAGATTTTTATTATAGTTGGCTTAGTCGGTTTTTTATCTTATAAGAATGCCAAAGAAGCTATTAATGATGTAGCCAGTCAATTGCGCGAAAAAACTAGATTAGAAGTCAAATCATACATTGACAAACAATTATCCACCCTAGTTTTAGTTAATAAACTCAATGGTAATGCAATTAGACGAGGTGATTTAAGTTTTAATTTAAAAGCAGAAAGCACCAAAATAGATAGTTATTTAGTGCAAATGATGCAAAGCTTTCCTCAAGTTGCGTGGATCAGTTTAGCTGCCCAAGAAAATAGCCAATATGTGGTAATTTCGCGCCAAAAAGAGCGTCAAGATTTTAAATTGGGCGTAGCTAATGATGTTACAAATTATCTGATCGTTTCCTATGACCTATCAGCCCAAGGACAACGGAGTCAAGAATCAACTATATCAGTACGAAAGCCCTATGATGCGCGGCAACGCCCGTGGTATATCAATGCTGTGGCAGCCGGTAAACCAACCTGGTCCCCTATTTATATTGCTGTGGGTTGTGATAGTTTTATTTTGGATCTTTCCGAGCCAATTTATGACACCAAAAATAATCTATTGGGAGTAATTAGTGCTGACTACAAATTAGATAATTTGCAAGATTTTTTACATCAATTAAAAATTAGTCCCCACGGACAGACTTTTATTTTTGAAAAAGAAGGTTTTTTAATAGCTAGTTCTCAATCTGAAGCTAGTTTAAATACCAGTAAAGATTGTCAAAATACGACTCGAAAACGTCCTTTGATTGAGCAAAGTAATAATCCACTAATTCAAGCCACAGCGCAACAAATTAAAACCCGGTTTCCTGACGTAAATCAATTAAAAGTTAATCATAGCTATCAATTAGAATTTGATTATCAAAATGAGCACCAATTTGTGCAAATCGCCCGTTACCAAGATGGCTTAGGCATCGATTGGTTTATGGTTTCTATTGTGCCAGAATCAGACTTCTTAGAACGGATTTATGATAATACTAAGCAAACTATTTTATTATGTGTTATTGCTTTAATATTAGTAATTATTGTTAGCATATTAACTGCTAATTGGGTGATAAAACCAATTTTAATGCTTAACAAAGCAGCGAAAGATATTACTAAAGGTGAATTAGATCAAACCATAACTAGTGGGCAAACCTTAGAGCTAGGCGAGTTAGCTAATTCTTTTAATAGTATGGCTCAACAATTAAAAGAATTATTCACTAGCTTAGAGGAAAAAGTGCAACAAAGAACGATGGAACTAGCTATAGCCAAGGAAAAAGCTGAAGTCGCCAATAGAGCTAAAAGTACTTTTATTGCCAATATGAGCCATGAATTACGTTCGCCTTTGAATGCAATTTTAGGGTTTTCGCAGCTAATTTTACGGACTAAAGATTTGCCTTTAGAACATTATGAACATATCGGAATTATCCATCGTAGTGGAGATTATCTGCTAACCTTAATTAATCATATTCTGGATTTGTCAAAAATTGAAGCTGATAAAACCACCCTGAATCAGAGTGATTTTGATCTCAATCAATTATTAAGTGATATTGAAGATATGCTGTACTTACGAGCGGTAAATGCTGGATTAAATTTACAGTTTGTATATGATGAAAATACACCGCGTTATCTTTGTGCTGATGCGACTAAATTGCGGCAAGTTTTGATTAATTTGTTGAGTAATGCGATTAAATTTACTCGTCAAGGTGTAGTTAAACTAGAGGTTTTTTGTGGCGAGCAAAAAGCTGATAATATGTTGCAATTATGCTTTAGGGTTAGTGATACTGGCGTAGGCATTGCGCCCGATGAAATTAATCATTTGTTCGATGCTTTTAGCCAAGCCCAAGCAGGTAAAGAATCTCAAGAAGGCACGGGTTTAGGATTAGCGATTAGCCGTAAATTTGTGCAATTAATGGGAGGGGATATTTCCGTTGCTAGCGTATTAGGTCAAGGGACAACATTTACATTTAGTATTCAAACTAAATTAGGTAAAGAAATTGATTATGAAAACATAGCAATCCAACCTAAAGTATTAGGTTTAGTACCTAATCAATCAGCTTATAAAATATTAGTAGTTGATGATAAATCCATTAATCGTCAATTATTAGTTAAATTATTGAGTCCCATGGGATTTGTTATTAAAGAAGCGAGTAATGGTCAAATAGCCATAGAAATTTGGGAGAAATGGGAACCTCATCTCATTTTGATGGATATGCGAATGCCAATCATGGATGGTTATGAAGCAACTAAGCAAATCAAATCTACGGTCAAAGGCAGTGCTACAGCCGTGATTGCGCTAACTGCCAGCGTTTTAGAAGAAGAAAAAGCGATTGTACTTTCGGCGGGTTGTGATGACTTTATGCGCAAGCCATTTAAAGAATCTATGATTTTTGAAATGTTACATAAACATTTAGGAGTGGAATATGTTTATGAAGATACTAATTTAGGTGCAGAATCATCTCCAGCGATAAATCATAGCAATAGTGAATCCACACCTTCAGCGCAAAATTTAGCCATCATGAATCAACAATGGCAAGATGATTTATATGCCGCAGCTTTAGAAGCAGATTTTAATCAAGTTTTGCAACTGATTGAAGATATTCCATCATCAGAAGTAAATCTGACTCGTTATCTGCAAAAATTAACTCGTCAATTTCAATTTGATTTAATCATTGAGTTGGTTGCTTCAGCTAAATCCACTGAACCAACGGATTAACAACTGATTGAAATGGCGGATTTTAATCAGGTAATTGATCATGTAATTTTATTTTGATGGCTATATAAATTAGCCGATATTTCCCCAGCCATAAAGCTAATAAATGGTAAATAATGCTAGAATGAGCTTTGGGTTGTAAACTAATTGTAAATCAATCTTAAAGTAAGCATGATAGATTTCGAGCTTCCAGATGAATCCCAAGGCAATATTCTATTAGTAGATGACCTGCCAGAAAATCTGCAACTATTAAGTGAATTACTCATCGAATTAGGCTATAAAACCCGCAGTGTGACTAATGGTAAAATGGCATTACTTACCGCTAGAGCTAAACAGCCAGACGTAATTTTTCTGGATGTGAAAATGCCAGATATGGATGGTTATGAAGTTTGTACCGCCTTCAAAGCAGACCCAAAATTAAAGCATATTCCTATTATATTTATTAGCGCTTTAGGGGATACTTTCGATAAATTAAAAGCATTTCAAGTAGGGGGAGTTGATTATATTACTAAGCCGTTTCAAATTGAAGAGGTAGTAGCAAGATTAGAGAATCAATTAACAATTCAAAAACAACAGCAAAAGTTACAAGATGAAATTGCGCGGCGCAAAGAAACCGAAGAAGTACTCTATCAATCGAGGGCTTTATTAGCCAGTATTTTAAATAGTTCTTTGGATGGAATCGCTGCATTACAAGCAGTCAGAGATCCGATTACTGGTAATATTGAGGACTTTCGTTGTTTAGTGGTTAATCCGATTATTTCGCGGATTTTTGAACGTAATCGCGAAGACTTAATCGGTAAATTAGTATTGCGTAAATTTGTTAGTCAGCTTGAATCTACCACTGATTTATTTGCTGAATTTACGGCTGTGGTTGAATCAGGACAGCCTACGGCAGGGGATGTTTATTATCCAACTGAAGCTTCTCTCTGGTTCCATTATGTGGCGGTTAAATTAGGTGATGGACTATCTATTACTGTGCGTGATATTACCAGTCGGAAGCAAATGGAATTAGCTTTGCAAGATGCTAACCAGAAACTGGAATTATTAGCCAATCTGGATGGATTAACTCAAATCCCCAATCGCCGCAGTTTTGATAAATATCTGACATTAGAATGGGAACGCCACCAAAGAGAACAAAATTCCTTAAGTCTAATTATGATTGATATTGACTACTTCAAATATTATAATGATACGAAAGGTCATCAAGCAGGGGATGATTGTTTAATTCAAGTAGCCCAAGCTATTAGTTCCGTGGTACAACGGCAAACAGATTTAGTATCACGCTATGGAGGCGAAGAATTTGCCGTGATTTTACCCCATACGAATCTGGAAGGGGCGCTCAAAATTGCTGCTGATATTGCCCAAGCGGTGGTAAATTTACAGATTCCCCATCAAGCTTCGGCGGTTAGCGATAGAATTACTTTAAGTGTTGGTGTCACTAGTTTAGTGCCTCCTTGGGATGACAAACAAAGTAATGCTAAGCAAAATGTGGAATTAATCCTATGGCAGGCGGATCAGGCGCTCTATGGGGCTAAACACCAAGGACGTAATCGAATTGTCAGTTATAGCCCCGATCTTGTTTAGGAATTTTAGGTTCTTACGGCAATTAATACAGGCTCTGTAATATCATTAAAAGTCACTGTAGTCTGAATCTGGCGCTGGTCAAAAGGAATCGTAATCATTCCGGTAATCTCATTATGGGAAGACCATTGCCCTTGATAACGGACTGAAGCCAAGGACGCAATAAACGAACCAATAAATTGATAGGCCATACGTTGAAAACCTGCCGTTGCCATACTAATTGGTAGGTAGTCGTGCCAAGGTTGACCAATTTGTTTAAGCGCAGGGAGGCGCGGCATCGTCATAAATAGAAGCGTTAAGTTAGAATCTGTGCCTTCAAGACGATGGAATTTTAAACAGCGCTCACTTTGACTAAAGTACAGTTTCCCTTTACCGGAATCGAGATAGAATGTGCCGTCCACTGCCATGCGTACAATGACTGCTAGCTGAGATTTGCGCACTAACCGTTGATGATGATACCGCTCAATTTGGAAATATAATTGAGTATCTAAAGTTAAGTCAAAAACTGGTACAAAATTACGGTCAGGAATCACCGTTTCTAGCAGATCCTGTTCTTCTGGTATGGCATCATTGTGGAATGTTTCGTTAACTAATACATTACTAAAACTAAAGGGAATAGTCGCTGCGCCTAAGTCGGGGGTAAATTGAGCTTGAATATGAATATGTGGCTGGGGCGAATAACCGGAATTACCGCACCGTCCCAATAAAGCGCCTTGGTTAATCCGTTCCCCTTGTTTGACGGTAATGCTATTTTGAGCGAAATGAGAGATTTCCACATAGAAACCGCGCTCATCATAGAGCATGACATAATTTCCCCAATTATGAACGTGATCCACCGTACCAATGGCACAATCAGGTAAATCACTCACCACTCGCGTGACCCATCCCGAAATCGGCGCTAAAACTGGTTTTTGGAAAGCATAATAATCGCTTAATTGCGTTCCTTCATGACGATAATTTTGCCCTTCTTCATCACATAACACAAAATCATAGGCATAACACCACAAACCTTGATGAGTCCAGCGCCCATTAACCCCTTGCCATACTTTCCATTTTCCAGCAAAAGGTAAATTAATCGCGCGGTAATTTTCCCTAGTCCGCAGTCTGGCCGTAACTTCATAATCTAAAGTCTTTTCGGGAGAAGCTTGGGGATAACGGGCTAATAATTTTTGTCCGGCACTGCCTAAAAGATAGAGCAAAGACAGCGTGACGATATTATAAGGGAAGGCATGGACCGGTAAGCCCACCGCTGCCCAGAATACACTCACCGCCTCGCCCATCAAAGCGGTGAATACCACGCCAACCGTAGCTAAACAGTAACTGCGAGGGGAAGGAATTAAATAAAAACCACCAATCGCTAATGCCACTAAAATGAAGTTTAAAGCCGCCGGATCATGATAGACATAGATAAATGTTCCCGTGAGTAGGGCGCGAATATAGGTTCCTAAAGCATAACCGGCCAAAGCTAAGACAAATTGAATCCGTGAGTTCCATAATAGTAATACCATTACCGCAATGCCTACCCACACATTAGGCAAAAAGAAGATTAAGCCTAAGGTGCGCAAAAATCCTTCGATAAATTCTGGTAAGCCAATGGAATAAGTATGGGGATGGGCTAGGGCAGGCACTAAACCCGCATAACGGAAAGCAGCTAAATGCACGATCCAACTGACGGCAACAAAGGGTAAACTCAGCACTGGCAGCAGTAAAAAAGTGCGCAGAATATGCGATATAGTCCAAGTTAGTACGAAAGCGAGAGCGCCAGCAATACCCGCGAGAATTAAAGAAGCTGGGGTGATTTGGAACAGATAACCCACCCCTAAACCAGCGAGGAGCGGATTAATTAAATAATAGGGGGCCGTAATCGAGATAGTCGCGCTTTAGTTGCATGATGGTAGCGCAACCGATGGCTGTGCCCAATCCCGTCATGCCCATGAGTAAAACCGCAGGCTGAAGCATCATCGCAGCGATTAAAATTGCCCCAACCCCAGCCCCGCGCAAAAAGATGATTTCGGCGACGGCGGCACAAATGGCAAGAATTAAATGCTGCATGGGAGCGCATAATCGCTTGATCTTGCGCCATTGACTTACCGAAGTATGCTCGGATAAATAGGTGGTGGCAATTTTGATTGCTTTTAATGGCTCAACATGACGAGATCGAGTACCTATCATGATCGTGAATAGTTATTTGATAGCTTAATTTGAGAAACTATTACCAAGATGGCAACTGGAGAAATTACAGCCTATGCTATTTAGATGGAGCATATTAAGAGCAGGCAGGATGCCCGCCCCACAAGCATTTGCTGATTAATATCAGTGCCTAATGAAATTACAATTGACTGTATGGCAAAATTATTTGAGAACCGGAGTAACAGCAAGATGAGCCGGTAAACGTTCCCGTCGTTCTAAATCGCTGAGATCTTCGGCTTCACGAATCAGTTCCACCGCACCAGATTCCGTAATCAAGACCACATTAGGGCGATATTCAATAAATTGGAGCCATTGCGTATTGTTATAAGCCCCGACGGTGGAAATCACGAGCCGATCTTCCCTAGATAAAGCTGGTAAAGCAATGCTATCGGCAATTACATCAATATTCATGCACATGGGGCCATAAATTACGGAAGGCTCGCATTTCCCAGCAATGGGCTGCCCTAAAGCAATATCAAAGTGATACCAGAAACTAGTGAAGAGCAAATTAATTCCGGCATCAATTACATAGGCGCGAGTGCCATCGGGTAAGCGTTTCGTGCCGCAAACACTGGTGATCAATGTGCCTGCTTCATCAATGACGGCTCTTCCAGATTCGATAATTAATTTAGGCATATGTCCCGATTTGAGATTAGCCCACATCGCATCACAAATCGCGTCGGCGTATTCGTCTATGGAGGGAATGAGAACTTCTGCCGCGTGATAGGTTCCTTTGAGGCGACTGCGGGAGGGAAAACCGCCGCCAATATCGATATAGTCCATACGCCAACCGTATGCGGCTTCAATTTCATAGCCAAATGCCAACATTTTCGCCACTTGTTTGGCATAGGCAGTAGGCTCTAAAATAAAAGTCCCGATGTGACTATGTAAACCATTGAGCCGTAATTTACCGCCCCTAGCCATGCGGTGAATCGCTTCCATCGCTTGCCCTGATTCCAAATTGAAGCCAAAACGTGACCAACAGGGCTGAATCCCCGCATCAAGATTGAGCCGAATTCCGACGTTGATTGTTTGTCCCAATTGGGTGGCAATCGCTTCTAAATCTTCAATTTCATCAAGGTGATCGATATTAATCGTCACGCCATCACGCACTGCGGCTTCAAGGGTGGCAAATGGTTTGTGAGGCCCATTGAGAATAATATTTTTGCCCTCAATTCCCAAGGCTTTGGCTTTATCATATTCCATTTTAGAAACCAGTTCCGCCATTGCCCCTTCTTGATGCAAAATAGCGCAAATCGCCTTGAGATAATTAGTTTTGTAAGACCAACCAAAAGCTACATCGGGATAGCGTGAGGTAAAAGCGTGCTTCATGGAACGGAATTTACGGCGCAAAGACCGCTCGTTATACACAAACAAAGGCGAACCATATTTACTCACTAAATCTTCAACAGCGACTCCGGCAATATCGCTTTTGACCTTGCGTTGAGCCGAGGACACACCGGCAAATTTATTCATCAAGCCGCTGTTTAATTTGCTATGCCTAGTCATGGTAGGGGCATGGTGGTTGTCGGCTGATGCTTTAAAACCAATTCGGAATATTACAGGCACAATTCGCCGTGTGAATGCGAAGGGATTAAATCAACGGGCATCTATCGCTAATACCGATTTAGAATTTATTGAATTGGTGCAAGTATTTAATCAAATGATGGAGCGATTAGAGCGCAGTTTTTTGCAGGCTTCCCGTTTTAGTGCTGATGCCGCCCATGAACTAAAGACTCCTTTAGCTATTTTACAAGGAGAATTAGAACTTGCTTTGCATCAAACTGAAACTGGTTCTAAGATGCAGCAAACCTTGAGTAATCTATTAGATGAAGTATCTCGTTTAAGCTCGATTACTCGTAAATTATTACTACTTTCCCTAGCTGATGCTGGCAGAATGAACTTGCAGAAAACTTTGGTCAATTTATCAGAAATTCTCTATGAATTAGCCGAAGATATTGATATTTTAGCCCCAGAAATCACCCTCAAACTAATTCTTGATGACGAGCTAAAAATTATGGCAGATCGAGAATTAATTATCCAAATATTACAAAATCTGATTACTAATGCGATTAAATATAATGTAGCTAATGATAATGTAGCTAATGGCTGGATTCAAATCAAAGCAAAAAATATTGGTTCTATGATATGCGTGACCATAAGTAATAGTTCCCAAGATATTTCTTTAAGTGATCGAGAGCGTATTTTTGATCGATTCCATCGTGCTGATCCATCCCGTAATCGTGGGGTTGAGGGTTTTGGTTTAGGATTGAGTTTATCGCGAGAAATTGCCCGCGCCCATCATGGTAATTTACAGCTTGATCCACCCTTACCAAATTGCACTAGTTTTACTTTAAATTTGCCCTTGCTTTAATTTGTCTCATGTGTACTTTTAAATAATTTAAAATTATTTTTTAAACAAGCTCTTGAATAAGAAATACTAAATTTATTTATATAGTTATTTTAGTTGATAATGGCACATATTCAGCGGTAAAGTTTAGCACTAAAGTGCTTACTACAACATATTTAAAGTTTTGTAGTCAGTGCTTTAGCACTGTGCCAAACTAAATTGAAACAACTATAAATTAATTAGTTATAAATTAACCACGCAAATTTACCCACCCCAAAGCCAAAATAGAAAATTATTGCCACTACAAATAAAGCAATAAAGCTACTAATCATGATGTAATCAGTTTGATTTAAGACTGACTCTGATAAAAATGTCCGATCAGAATTACCAGAAAATGCCTTAGCCTGCAAAATAATTTCTAATTTTTGCGATTTCACCATACTATTTAAAATTAATGGTACAGCGATTGTGACATAAACTTTAGCTTTTTGTAATAAGTTCATTTTCTCCACAGCTAAACCTCGTAATCTTTGGGCATCAATAATTGATTGTAATTCTTCTAATAATAAAGGAAATAGCCGCAACGTAGACGAAAAGATAAATACAATCTTATAAGGAATCTTCGCTAAAACTAAACTAATTACCATTTGATTAATATCTGTAGTAAAAATTCCTAAAGGAATTACTAACACCATCGTCAGAGTTTTAAAAATAATATTCATGCCATATAAAATGCCTTCAATACTCATTTTTGCCCCTGCGAGAATCACAGATGTTGTCGGTACAATAAACAAGGGAGTGAGTTCAGTTTTATGGGTTAAAGCTTTTACCTGATCAATATTAAAAAATCCCATAGACAATAATAGGAACACATAAAAAGGAATCATCACCTTAAATACTGTGGCGAGATAATTCATTCTGACCCCAGCAATGAAGCAAGCCAAACTAACGGCGATAGTTAATAAACCGCCGGTGATCGGGCTTTCCCAAATAAAAGCCACTAAAGTAATAACTAAAATCATTACTAGTTTAGTGCGGAAATCTAATTGTGTAAAAATTGAATTACGACTGACGGTTTCTAATTTAAAGTTTTTCATGATTAGATATGACGATTTGACTAAGAATTGGTAATTTTTAATTGATAGATTTTAATTGATAATTTCAAATTTCCGATCTAACAAGCTAGTTGAGATTTGCCCATAATCTTAGTGATTTAAACTTAATAAATCGGCTACTTCTTCAGGTTTAATTGGTAATAACTGCTGTTGATCTACAAGTTGATCAGTGAAAAGGTTACTCATAATTGACTGCGCTAAAATCACTGATTGCGGTGGACTGAGATAAGTAGATTCTAGTAAATCTTGTTGATGATAAACCTCACGAATTGGTGCATCAATTAATATTTTACCTTTACCCATCACGATGACTCGATCCGCATAATCTGCCATCAAATATAAGTGATGGGTAATCACAATTACGGTTTTACCCATTTGATGTAATTGACGACTGACTTCTAAAATTGCCTGCGCCCCTTGATAATCTTGGCCAGTAGTTGGCTCATCAAAAATAATAGTTTGTGGCTCCATTGCTAAAATTGCCGCAATAATAATCCGCGACCGATCTCCTTTAGGTAATGATAAAGGATGCACATTTTTAGATTGCCATAAACCCATCATTTCTAAGGATTGGCGGGTTTGTTGAGCAATTTTTTCCTTGGGATAACCTAAGTTTTTTAAAGCAAAAGCTACTTCTGCTTCAACAGTGGTATTAAAAATTTGTTGATCAGGATTTTGCGATACATAACCAATTAATTTTGCTAAACTACTCACAGAAAATGCTTGAATCTGTTGATTATTGATTAATACCTTGCCGCTAGTGGCTTGTAATAAATTTAAAAAATGTTTAACCAAAGTACTTTTACCGGCACCATTTTGGCCAATAATTAAAACATATTCTCCTTGATAAATATCGAGGGAAACATTCTCTAAAGCCGGTGTACCATCGGGATAAATATGTTGTAAATTTTCTGTTGATAAAATAGGTGAAAGCTGGTTTTTACTTACTGATTTAGGATTAGGATTTGCTGCAATATAATTAACTAATTTATCTGATGATTGTTTGACTAGAGTTTGTTCTCTAATTAACTTTTCTAATAACTGTAATCCAGCATCTAATGTGACGGGTATTTGCTCAATTTTTAAACCTGTTTTGTCGATATTATAGAAAGTTTGAGCAACTTGTGGCGCACGTAAATTATATCTGGCTAATAAATCAATTTGACTATAAATCTCCTGTGGTGTACCAACAGCTTGAATACTTCCTTCTGCAATTAAAGCAATCCGATCAGCATATTCTGCCATTTCTTCCGCTGCATGGGAAACCATTACTACGGTGATGCCAAATCGTTGATTTAATTCGCGAATGGTGGCGAAAACTTCTCGCGAACCAATGGGATCTAGTTGGGAAGTGGGTTCGTCTAAAATTAGTAAATCTGGCTTGACTGCTAAGGCTGAGGCAATGGCGAGACGCTGTTTTTGCCCACCAGAAAGTTCTTGAGGATTCTTTTGCTCTGTGCCATCAAGACGCACCGCAGCTAAGGCTTCAGGAATGCGGGCTAAAATTTCTTCTCGTGGTACGCGCAAGTTCTCTAAAGTAAAAGCAATTTCTGTTGCTACTGAAGTGGTAATTAATTGACTTTCCGGATCTTCAAAAACTGCACCGACTTTTTGGGCTAAAGTACTCACCGGATGGCTTAAGGTGTCTAAATCACTAATATGAATGTAACCAAAAAAGCGTCCACCATAAAATTGGGGTACGATGCCATTTAAGGTTAAACAAAGGGTGGTTTTACCTGCTCCAGTGGGACCAATAATGCCTAGAAATTCGCCTTTTCTAATCTCTAAACAAATATCTTTTAGAGCAAAATCACTGGCATTAGGATAAACATAGGATACTTGATCAAGATGAGCAATAATTTCCATGATTTTGGTTGAATATGATTAAATATTAATGAGCAGAAACTATAAAAATATATTAGTAATTAAAATGTTAGTAATTAAGCTTAATTAGTCCATTTCATGAATATTTAATTGATAACTTCATCATCTTAATAAATTGCCTCTGTGGGCTTGACTAAACCAATGGCTCTTAAACCAGAAATCACCCCCACACCAATCACTACACCCACAACCGAACGCGCTAAATTTTCTAGAGGAATGATCGGAATTAAAGCTAACCAAACTGCTTCGGGCCAATTAAATAAAGTATAGGTAATTGCGACAATATTGGCATGGGTTAAGCCGCTAATCATCCATGTGCCGCCAAATAAACCAATGCTGACCCATAGTAAGTTATTGCTGTGGATTAGTTTGGCAAAAAGATTACGAGTTGGCAAAATAAATAGTACTAATGATGACCAATCAATAAATGCGCCTAAGACAAATGTATGATAAGAAATGCCGTTTTGATTGAGCGCTCGATTTGCATAAATTAGTAGAGAAATTATGCTAATTACGGTAATTCCTAACCACCAATAACGCCTTTTTTTGCCTAATACCATTGTTCCGGCAATAAAACTAGTTAGCATTGTGCCACCAATTGTAAGCATGGGAATTCCGGCGGTATAGGGAACTAAGAAAATGCCAATTAATGCGCCAATGCCACTCACCACTGCACCAGCTATGGGACCGAGCAACCAACCCATCAAAGGTAAAATTGCCTGACTTAGGGGCATTGCTCCCCCTGAGGAAAGCACAATAGAAAAAGGAATAAAAGTTAATGCGGTGACAATTGCCGCTAAGACCACAATATAGGCAATTGGTGAACCGTCAATCATTGCCCCGCTAAGGGTTTGGATTTTCCGTTCTTCACCTTTTGGCACAAAATTTGGTGCAAAATTACGATCCATGTGATGTTTATGGTTTAGCTATTTAAACTATGGATTATTCAGATTGCACTAATCTAACATAATCGCCCTCTCCCAAACATCAAAGCAGAGAATGAGGGCGGATCAACGATGCTATATCCTAACTATTTGTCATGTTCATGAATCACTGCCATGTAATTTGGGAATAGCACCTAATGTAAGAAATGCCGCACGCCAGTAAATACCATCACGATGCCTAACTCATCAGCAGCTTTAATGGAATCTTCATCCCGTTTGCTGCCTCCTGGTTGCACAATCGCCGTGATACCCGCCGCCGCCGCTGCCCGCACCGTATCATCAAAAGGCAAAAAGCCATCACTGGCTAAAACCGCCCCTTGAGCCAACTCTCCCGCCTGAGCAAAGGCAATCTGTGCCGAACCCACGCGATTCATTTGCCCCGCCCCAATACCCACTGTCACCCCATCCTTCGTTACCGTGATGGCATTGGATTTGACGTGACGACATACCTTCCATGCAAAAACTAATTCACTCATTTGCGCTGCCGTCGGTTGGGCACTGGTGACCACTTGCCAAGTCTCTGGCTGTACCGGCGCATCATCACTGCGCTGCACTAACACCCCGCCTGCAATGGTTTTCACCGTTTCCACCGCGCCAAATCGCAAATCCGGTAAAACCAACACCCGCAAATTAGTCTTTTTCGCTAATACTTCCGCTGCGGACTTCAAACAGGCCGGAGCCACCACACATTCTAGGAAAGTATTGGTTAACAAATTAGCTGTATCTAAATCAATCGGTGCATTCAATGCCACAATGCCGCCAAAAGCCGAAGTCGCATCCGCCTGAAACGCCCGATCATAAGCCTCAGCCAGAGTTGCCCCCGTCGCTACCCCACAGGGATTATTATGCTTGACAATCACCGCCGTAGGAACCGTAGCCGTGCCGCGATCTGAGACAAATTCCGCCACAATAGACCGCGCCGCTTCGAGATCGAGCAAATTATTATAACTAAGCTCCTTACCCTGCAACTGTTGCGCCGCCGACCAGCCCCGAGGAGTCGTTCCCGTTTGATACCAAGTGGCAGGCTGATGGGGATTTTCGCCATAGCGCAAGGGCTTAGCATCGCTGCACATCAGCGTATAGGTCGAAGCCAAAGTCGGATCAAACTGTTGCCGCAAATAACGACTGATCGCCGCATCATAATTTGCTGTGTGGTGAAACGCCCCCATCGCCATTCTTTGCCGGAAAGTGAGGGTAGTTGTGCCGCCATTTAGCGCCAGTTCCGCCACAAATTCATCGTATTGACTAGGATTTGACAACACCGTGATGTATTGATGATTCTTCGCCGCCCCACGAATCATCGACGGGCCACCAATATCAATCTGTTCAATGGCTTGGTCTACTGTGACATCCGGCTTTAGCACCGTTTGCTCAAAAGGATACAGATTTACCACAATCACACTGATGGGATTAATCGCATTAGTTTCGAGATCCTCAGCATCAGCGGGCAAGTCAGGGCGCGACAAAATCCCCCCATGAATCTTGGGATGTAAAGTCTTAACCCGTCCCCCTAAAATCTCCGGTGCGCCAGTGTACTCCGACACCTTAGTTACTGGCAGACCAGCATCCTTCAGAGCCGTAGCCGTGCCACCACTGCTCACAATTTCAAACCCATATTGCTCAATCAAAGTCCGAGCTAGATCAATGATGCCAGTTTTATCAGAAACACTCAAAAGCGCAAGAGGAGCCATAGCATTAAAAAGAAACGAGTTTAAGGGGGACAAAACCAAAGGTCAAGGAACTAACCAAGCCAACCCATGGCATAAACCAAAATACATCACCTGTCATGACCTGCCACACAGGAAATCACTTAGCCCATGCTAAAGCACTACGGTCAACCCAAAAGTTATCGGCAAAAAGTAACTTTTAGCAATTCCTAGTAGAGCCATTATCTCTGAAAACATCCCCCTAAAACCGCTGTACTAGGGCAATGATCTACCTCAAACCACACGCAGCAGTTATCTGAATCCGTACCAAAGAGATAACTTGATGCCTACTGAAGTTATTTTAAGTTATTTGCCATAAAAAGATGTATATTTATTTAAACCGAAAATACAGCCAATTTAATTCTGCTAAATAACATTCAATAAACTGAACTTATAAAATTAATTGCAAATAAAATTAATTTTATGCTTTAAATAATACCGCAACAAGAAATATTACCGAATTAAAATCCCTGATTTGATTGAGCTATTAGAGGGATTATGATATTTATAAATAACTAGCCATTGACAAATATAGGAGGTCCGAGATATGTTTATAGAAGCTAAAGTTCATAGCTCAGAAATAAAAACTAAGCAACTGAACATAAATAACTAAATATCTAGTTCCCAATTACTAGTCCCCAATCACCGAGTACATCGCTGTAAGCATCGTCATTCCATAACCTAAAAACATTCCATTACTATTCGCAGACGCAATAACTCCCATGAACATCAAAAGAAATACCCTTGGTTTTGGTTTATCCGTTGCAGTACTCGGCGCAATGGGTGCAGCGGTCGCGCCTCAAGCAGAAGCGGCTACAGTATATGCCCGTAACGGAGCTTTTAGTTTTGGTGGCAAATGGCAGTTTGACTATATGCACTATGACTATGCCAACACCCCCGGCAATGTCATTGAAGGGACTTCCTATGGTTCCTATCGTTCTAGTTTTGGTGTCACCCCTCCAGCAAATGCTTCCGCCATTATTATTGAAAAAAATGGCGCTGTCCCTGGGGATTGCAAGCCTGGTAAATGCAGCGGTGTAGTTAATTTTGCTATTAACAACAGCTTGGCTCAGTTCTTCTACCAGAACCACGCTAATGCTTCGGATACCGCTAACTTTTTTGGGGTGATTACATCTGGTACAAATAGCAGTTATGTCACTCCGCGTCCTGCTAGTGGTGGCTATCCGGGCTTTTTGATCTTGACCAAAGCCAACTATACTACCGTGGCCCAAATGCCGGGGACTTATCTCAAGAGTTCTACCGACGGTGCTTTGTATAACAAGCGTCTGCTAGATACGGCTAATGTTTTCTTTTCTAAAGCCTCTAACAAGAATGCGGTGCTGATCGGTGTGAATGATTCCTTTAATGGTGACACCGACTTCCAAGATATGATTGTTTCCGCTCGCGCAGTGCCAATGCCTTTGCTGGCTCCTGGCTTAGCAGTGGCTGGTGCTTTCTTTGCTTATCGTCGTAAGCGTCAAACGGCTGTTTAGTAGGCAATCATCATCAATTGTCACAGAATTCTCAAGATCATCTTCTCAAAATAAAGCGAGTCTGAATCTAAGCCAAACTCGCTTTATTTTGTATAGTCATTTCAAATAACTGTGGCAGATTAAAAGTACTTGCCCCCCCCCGCATACGGCGTACCCCTCCAAGGGAGGGGTGGCAGGCAAAGCCTGACGGGGTGGTGTTATTGATTGCGTTAAAGCCGTGCCATTCTTAATTTGATTGACTATATCAATAACGACCATCAACTGCGGGAACCTTTAAACTTATGGCCAATACCCAGACCATGCCATAACCAACCCTGACGCACCAATAGAACCATCACACCAACCGCTAAGAGGGCCCCAGTGCGCCACCATACCGTTTGGCTCCAATCTAGCCCCCCCAAATAACGGGAGCCAAGCATTACCGTATGCCCCAAGGCACAAACCCAAGCAGGAATTGTCAGCCAATGGAGCCAATACCACAGCTTACCAAGGCGTTGCACCATGCCATCAAAACTAGTGACCGCCGCTGGCAACATCGCCAACACTGCCAAAAATCCTAAACCTACGCCCCACTGTTGCACCGGTAACATAAAAGCTAAAATTTCTGGATTCCATTGCCAAGCATGATCCGTCATGTGCAACGTATGGGCCACGGCGAGAACAAATGCCGCCACTCCCACAAGACGACGATATTTAAGCGGTTGATCCCAAATTTTGGCAATCGGTCGCGCAACTAGGGCGATCGCCATCAGGATCAATGAAATTTGTCCGGTGTAGTCGTGGGTGGCATCAGTGCGGATCAGGGTTAAGCCACCGATAGTGATCGTAATCCAGCCGCCTAAGCGAAATAGTTGACTACGGCGATCTTGGCTCAATAAACCTGCCATCGTGCCAATGGCCAACATCGCGGGCAAAGTGCCTAAACCAAAGATCAACATGGTCATAGCACCAGCGGTCATACTGCCGGAAGTCGCGGCTTTGAGTTGTGCCGTGTATAAAAAACCACAGGGCATTAGTCCCCAAAGCAGTCCCAGAAATGCCGGAGTTAAGGGATGTTTTTGCCATGATAATTTCAGCATGGCACGGCTGAACTGATTGTGAAACCAGAGAATTACCGTTGGCTGAGGTGTAGTTTTTGGGGAAACACCATTGTTAGAGTGGCTAGGCGAATGACTTTGCACTTGCGCTATGCCCATCCCCAACAATAATAAGCCGGTAATAATCGCCAGCCAGCGGCGTAAGTCACTTTCCATCCCCGCTAACTGACCACCAGCCACCAACAGCGAACCCACACCGCCAATCACTGCCCCTGTTAGGCTATAGCTCACCATGCGCCCCAAATTGAGCAAGCCATGAAAATAAATATGTTTAGTCAGATAATGCCGAAACCTTTGCCAGCGTTGCTCAGAGGCTAAAGCAATGGTAGCGCTGATAGGGGTAGCCGTACCCTGAGAATGCTCTATTGGGGTGTCAGTTGGCGGATTTTTAGGGACTGGGGCGATAGTAGCCAAAGAAAAAGCCACAGTTAAAGGGCCACACATACCCACACAGTGACCAAAACTGCCGAAAAACCCCAATGCTGCGATCAGCCAGCCATCAAGCATTCTTTACTACCACACAAGATTTTAGGATTAAGCAAGCAAATATTCAGGATCAAAATCACGAATATTAATCATGAACATTAGTCACAAATATTAGAACCTTATTTTTTATAACCAATTGAAATCTAATATTTTTATCAAAATGATCTAATTTGCCGCCACATTCACTTCAAATTCTAGGGTAAAAGGGGTAAAACTGTAGCCGCGCTGGGGCTTGCCCGTCAGTTGCAAGCGATAACGTCCGGCTTGGGTAAATCTGAGGGTAGCACTGGGCATATCGCCATAGCCTTCTAGAGAAACCGGCAGCAAAATGGGGCGCAACACTGGGGATGGATTACTTAAATTATGCAGTTCCATGCGGCAATCGCAGCCAGATAAAGGAATTGCTTTACCACCTTTTTGGCTCAGGGCGATCCAGATTTGGGCAATTTCGCCAACTACAGGGCGGTGATTCGGTTCGACATGGATCATTCCTCCCACATTGCCACTCACTTTTAGCTCATGTTTGGCTTTGAAATGGTCAACCTCTTGGGACAAAGGGACACCAGCCACAGGTAAGCTGCCGATGGTTAGGGCCAGCAATGCCATGAATGGGCTATAAGTGATGATTTGCCTAGCTTTAACAGTCATAGAACTAAAAAACACGCTGAAATTTAGAGCAAGATGAGAGGAAATATAGTCAGCCAAACGTAACTAGCCAAACCAGACCGGCAAAAGACAAACAAAGCCCGCTAATAAACAGCGAGCTTCGGTGAGAAAAAATCTTGTGGTAACGACTATCTCAGTTTTAGCTGCTCCAGTCGATGATGATGAGTGTGACAGCACCATGAGGGATTGTCAAAAGACAGGCTGTCAACATTGGATTTACTTAGTTTATTAGCTTAATTATTTAGCTTATTTAGACCAGTTGGCTTTAGCCTTGGGATTGGTCTGAGCTTGAGCTAAGACGTAGTTGGCCACGTTATCAACTTGCTCATCAGATAATTTTTTAAACGCAGGCATCGCCCCTTTACCTTTTCTAACTTGGGTGCTGATAGCGGCTACGGAATCTTTGCCATACTTTTGCAATGCCGTCAGGGAAAGATTTTTGGCAGCAGACACCCGATTAGCACCACCAGCATGACAACTAGCACAGTTGTTGGCGAAAATTTTAGCTCCAGCACCAAGATCTGGTTCAGCCCATACACTGCTGGGGGCTACAAACAAACCAGCTAAGTTAATCAACAAGCAAACCATGACCAAAAAGCGACGCACCATGAATTTATGCCCCTATGGTAATTTTAATAGTATTTGTTAAATGCCTGAAATTAGTAGTTTAATTGCAGCGAATCAAGCCAATGGATCACTTGCGCTGATGCTGACAATAAAGCTAGGTGGCAGAAAGTGGCTTGGGCTAGCCAAACTTCTACACATCCTGTCACCTAACGAGTCGATGGCCACATTTTGGGGGAATGCTTTGGTAATGTCAAAAGACAGCCTGTCAAGTATCGCTAGTTAGCATAGTTAAAAGTGAATTCTAGGGAATTATGATTAAACTATGTTCAAAATCGGGTTTCAATCAAGATTTAAATCAAGTCACGACTAGCTAAATTGATAACAAACTTAATAAGTTTGTTAAGATGCAACATAAACAGATTGGTACTATGTTGTAGTTGTGATGTAAAGCGTTGTTTTGTGATGATAACCCAAGCACACAGCCCAACGTTTTTACCTGCCCATTCATAGATTACCTTATCGTCTAGGAGTGACTATGCCTGAATCCTCTGATCTCGTGCCGACTAGCACGACTGAGATCGAAAGCGCTTCAGATCGTTTTCAGAAAAAACTTTCCGGCGGCAGCTTTACCGAAGCTCTGGTCGAAATCTTTACCGACTTAGTGCAGTTAGAAATTATCACTTGGGTGGCCCATGATGGCGATACCACCCACCGTCCGGGTAATCGGTTGCGTACCAGCATCAACTTGATCGACGGCGATATTGAAAATGAAGTGGGCGCTGACTTCTTGGATAATTCTCCTTGGGGGGAATTGCGGAATTTTCATGAAGAGCAAGTCGCCAAAGCTTCAGATACAATTCAAAACAATATCAAAACAGTCATGGATATTGGTCAGAAAGTAGGCGGAATGCTTTCTGGTCAAGGCGGCGGCGGCGGCGACGCTTCAGCTAGTGGTGGTGAAACACCCCTGTTAGAAAGCCCAAAAACTAAGTCCAGCAGTGGAAACTATGGGGGCGGTACTAGCACAACAACTTATGATGTGACCAGTACAACACTGTTGGACAATGAACCACCTTTGAGCGCCCCCAGAAACTTGTCTGTAGCTCCTACACCTCAAGCGCAAACGTCGCGGAAGCCATTAACGGCCGCTAGCCTAGGAAATTCTTTGCTAGGGGATCAGCCATTACTGGGTGATCAACCGCTCTTAGGCGATCAGGGGCTGCTAGGGGGAGAAACGCCTTTATTAGGGGCAGATGTACCATTACTTGGCAACGATCAGCCTTTATTAAGCAATAATCCCTTTGGTGAGTTTGATAATTTAGCTGCTAATGATTCCGGTGTGCCTTTATTATCCTAAGGTTACTGCTTGCTCTTAAGCTGACGCTATATGGCAATTCCTAGATAATTAACGCTCTGTAGTCATTAATTAATCAACTATGGCACGTCAAATCTTAGGGATTGCTATATACACTGACCGTTAAGTTAGAACTAAGTTACAGCATTAAATTACAGCAAATTACAGCGCCTTCCATTTATATGGGATTTGCTATCTGTAGCCCATTGTCTTGAAATAAAATCACCATCAGGATTTAGAACTTGTTAGAACTTGTCGGTCAGATGTATTGTCTGCTCCGGCTAGCAAATGCTTACAAATGGGTTGGTCAGTCAATGAGGCTTTAGACTTAAACTCCAACTTTTAAATGCAAACTTCCTTTACTCCCTGACTTATTTACCCAAGGAAACCTAAGCCATGGCCAATGTAGATACTAACTTAGCGACTGCTACCGAAGAAAATACTGCCCCTAAAGGTAACCAAAAAGTAAAAGATGCTGGTAAAAAAGGTAAGGGCGGCAAAGTGGTGCCGATCAACAAAAATGCTGAACCAGAGTCAGGCGGAGAAAGTAGCTCTCTCAACTCATTTAGCGAAACTCTCAAAGACATTTTGCAGGATATTACTTCGCTAGAAGTCAATACCATGATTGTTGCTGAGATTACTTTGGCAGGATTTGTGCCCGAAGATTTTTTGGCCCAGGCTGTCAATGACATGAATTATCGCACTGAGCAAGGTATGGTTGAACTGAAAACTGAGTTATTACAACGACGTAACCAGTTAGCTAGCGAAGGAACCCAAATTGATCCCAATGATGCCGAAGCGGTAGAACAGCATCGCCAAGCCTTACAGACCTATAACGACGATCTTGAAGCTTATAAAGATGCTGAAGAGGAAATGCAGGTGTTAACCGAAGCGCAACGGGACTATTATCTAGATGCACGGCGGCAGATTCGCGCCTTAGACATAGATCTCAAGCAGCCCTTAGATGAGGTTAAACTGACTGCGGCGGAAGTGCGGAAGTTACGCAAAATCTGGGAAATGCGTAACTGTGTGATTAACGGGGATCGCATTTTTGCCCAGACTAAACTCGGTTTAGATGGAGACTTGACCAATCGCTATGTGAAAGACTTGTTTGAAACGGGTAAAGAGAGTAAGTTTCCTTTTGATACCACCCGATTGGTTCTCGAATTGCATCGCATTGGCGTAGAAAATGCGGAACAACAATGGAAAGAGCTAATTGATTTGGTCATCGGTCTGGTCAAAGATTTATTCCAGTTCCGTAAAGCCTAGGGAATTATCGTAAAGGAGTCTGTAGGTGAGGTCAACAAATTGGTTAGAAGTAGCAAATGAAGGTATTACCTTAAAACTTTGGCCGAGTGTGGTGTCTGAAGTGGTGCAGGTTTTACGCAAGGGGAATTTGCGTGATTACTTTGACAGTGATTCCCTCAAGGAATTTACTCTAGGTGGTCTGGGCATGAGCAAAAACCCCCAAGGAATGCTTAGTTTTACCTGTTGTTTTGGTGAAACCGCTGATCAACAGGAACCCGTTTTACGCATTGTGATGACCATTGACGGGGAAGTATATCAGCGGGCACGGTACGACTTTTTAACTCATCCCTTAGCTAAAGAGGTGATGCAGATTTTTACTAAGTTCACCGGCGCGGTGTTTCATGAGGGG
This sequence comes from Pseudanabaena sp. ELA607, assembly GCA_037130765.1. GTDB lineage: Bacteria > Cyanobacteriota > Cyanobacteriia > Pseudanabaenales > Pseudanabaenaceae > JBAXSK01. Next base: position 4,787 of record JBAXSK010000014.1, on the reverse strand, counting down.
CGCAAGTTGATGCTAAATTATCTCGAAAAAAAGCTCCAACCATTCATTTGGGGGGTGAGTAGTTTTTTTGCGGTCACTTTAGCTTCGGTTTGTTCAGGGGAATTTGGCCGCTTGTTTGTGAGATCTTTAACTACGGGTGAAGCTTTTACTACGGTACACGGAGCCTATACCACGGGGTCTGTGGCGTTGGTGATAATTTTCCGCAAAACAGTTTGGAAGTTTTTTAGCTCCAAATCTGGGGTAAGTTGCGTGGTGATTGTGAGCGCCGCCTGTTATGTGCTGATGGAAATGCAACCCAGCCTAAAAGAAAATATTGATTTTATGACATTTCGTAGTTCGGTACAGGCAATGTTACCTTTAGGGGCGTTGACCTTCCAGCGGGATATTTTTCAGTTTGTCGGAGGTGGCATTTTTAAATTAATTACTGCCCCACCGCCGCCATTAAAGCCAATTATTCAGTGGTTAAGGAAGCGATTTAGTCCGAAAAAGTAGGCAGTGTTATTAATTAAGCCCCATGAAAGCAATAGTTTTTCAAAGCTGCATACCTTGACAAGTGTGATATAATCACGCCCAAAATTGAACATCAAAGCACCATCAAAAAATTGCCCCTTGATTTGCTATGGCATTGTTTCTGGCAAATTGCTTCAGCCAGTCATAGGTGCGCCATGAATTAGGATAAGTATATTTTATCTAATTTATCAAAGTTATATATTCATGTTTATGATATATTGATGCTGATTTAATATCGGTGCTAATGTTTGGTCAATTTTTTACTAATATATTGCACCAGTATCTTTGCTTTCACCAAGATATTTCACCAAAATATTTTTATCGGTCAATGGGTTGTAGCGGTCTAGGAGTTATGCCAAAATCCATCTTGCCAGCCAGCACATCAAAATTTACCCAAGAAGAATTCATCCAAAAAGTGCTTACCCGATTTTTCTCTGGTATTACCTCGGGCTTAATGGTGTGTGTAGTCCCTATGGCTGCCCCCACTTGGCTCATCTCTGCATTACCTAACTCTGGGGCTATGGCTCAGACTGGGGCAGAATTGAGTGGTAATCAATACATAGTTTATTTATCTGGCGCAACCCAGTCTAATTTACGGCGGGCTAGAACTGCTGTACCTGATGCATTTATCAGCACTTTAAGTAATGGTACGCGGGTGGTGCAGTTAGGACGATTTAATAATTTGAATCTGGCCCAGCGCCGTTTGAGTCAAATACAGAGCAAAGGTTTAGCGCCACAAATTTATACCCAAACTGGAGCGATCGCCGCTAGTGACGTTTCTATCGCTCCAGCGCCGCCAACGCCATCAACCCCATCTGTGACTCCGCGCCCTAATCGTGCTACCACTGTGCCCAGTAATATTCCCTCGGTGCCTTCCGCATTTATTGCGACGGGGCCAGCGGCTTTACCACCAGGCTCTAGTGCTAATGGGACGGACAACAATAACGCCACTAATCCCTTTAATGTGCCTGTACCACCTGGTAATACAAGTACTGCCACCAACTCACAGACAACTACGGTGCGCGGCTCTGGGATGACAGTCAACCGTAATAATAATGCTGTGACTACCGGTGATAATCAGGCGATGCCTTTGCCAAATGTGCCTCGTCCAGTCAATTCTAATCCTGTCAATGGGACTCCCAATCCAAATCCGCCCCAAACAGGGATGAATACAGCGCAACCCATCCCCATTGAAAGAACCGCCGCACCAGTGGCCACCTCACCGACTAGCATCGAAATTGTGCGCCCCAGCGGTCAAACTCCCACCACAGTAGCGATGAGTCAGGCTCCGGCTAATGGACCGTCTAACCGCTATTTTGTGATTATCCCCAATGGTTCGGTGGCGGATCTGCAACGGGCGCGAAATTTTTCCCCTAGTGCCCAGGTAAAATCTTCCGGACGGGGTACTTATATTGAAGTGCAGGGCTATCCAGATCGCCTCAGTGCGGAAACCATGAATTCCACCATGCGTAAGCAAGGGTTTGATTCGCGGGTGGCTTATTTTTAGGGACTAACTAGCACCAAATATCTAGACCGATCCACAAGGATCAAGATTTGTGCTGAATTGTGATTATTTGTCACATATTTGCTGCATATTTATCAGAATTTGACTAGGATCAATCTGCGTCATTGAATAATTTCATCAGGAAAATAAACTATCGAAACTATTTACGGTAAAACCCAAGGTCTCAAGCCCAACGAACTAAAGCAACTGCAAAGGTTGTACCGCTCTCGTTTGCCCCAAGATGCCATCACCACCCCAGAATTTGCCCAACGTTTAGCCAACCTCAGCCATGCTTTGCAAGAACCGCTGTGTGTGATGGTGAACCGACGGGGGCAGGTGGTGCGGGTGGGTTTAGGTAGCCCCAACCAAACCAAGATGTCGCCCTTGGAGTTGCCGCGCTATGGTAGCGAGCGTTTGTCGGGTTTACGTTGCCTGACTACCAATTTACGCCGCGAAGCTCCTAATGCTAACGATTTGACGGCTATGGCTTTGCAACGGCTCGATACTTTGGTGACTCTGACCCTAAATCAGACCGGCTATGTGGATCGGGTATTTACAGCTTATTTAGTGCCCGAATCGGCGATGCCTGATGCGACGGAAAAACTAGGGGTTGCAGGTTGGACGGTTTCGGAACCCCAAACCCTTGAGGCATTGTGCCAAGAAGATTTTCTGGCAATCGTGGCGGGCTTAGAGGCAGAGTTTCGGCGGGAGTTTGTCGCTGAAGCGATTGATTTGCAACAGGATCGGGTCATTTTGGTGGGGCTAATTACAGATAATCAACCACCAGAGCGGATTCCGTTTAAATTGATTGAGTTGCAGCAGTTGGTAGAAAGTGCAGGCGGGGCAGTGGTGGATCTGCTCTGGCAAAAACGCGGTCATGCCCACCCCCAAACGGTTTTAGGGTCAGGCAAAATTGAGGAAGTGGCCCTGACGGCCCAAACTAAAGGGGCAAATTTAATTGTGTTTGATCGGGAGTTGTCTCCGGCGCAAATTCGTAACCTCGAACAATTGATTGGAGTCAGAGTCAGTGATCGCACCGAAGTAATTTTGGATATTTTCGCGCAACGGGCTAAGTCTGCCGAAGGAAAATTACAGGTAGAGTTAGCCCAGTTAGAATATCGCTTACCCCGTTTAGTGGGGCGCGGTCAGGCTTTGTCGCGGTTAGGGGGCGGCATTGGTACACGCGGGCCCGGAGAAACCAAGCTCGAAAGTGATCGGCGGGTGATCCAAAAACGGATTGTGCATCTTCAGCGCCAAGTGGATCAACTCGGTTCCCAGCGGGCCAGAATGCGCCAAAAACGCATGGAACAAGATTTACCCACCATTGCCATCGTGGGCTATACCAATGCAGGCAAATCCACATTGCTCAATAGTTTGACCAAGTCCGATGTTTACGCAGCGGATCAGTTATTTGCCACCCTTGATCCCACCACGCGGCGTTTAACCCTCAGCGATCCCCTCGGCAGAAAACAAAACCTCTTACTCACCGATACCGTGGGTTTTATCCATGAACTGCCGCCGCCCTTGGTAGATGCTTTTCGGGCCACCTTAGAAGAGGTCACCGAAGCCGATGCCTTACTCCATGTGGTGGATGCGTCCCATCCCGAATGGGCGGCTCAAGTTAAGGCAGTGCAGCAGATTTTGCAAGATATGCCCATTACGCCGCCCCCGACGCTGATGATTTTCAATAAAATTGACTGCATAGCCAATCGAGCCACGATTACGGATCAATATCCCGAGGCAATTTTAATTTCCGCGATGCAACGGCAAGGCCTAGACACTTTGTGTGCAGCTTTATTTAAAATGGCTCGTTATGCTGGTTAGGGCTAGGGCTAATTTTTAGCTCAACTTTTAATTAAGTTGTCAGAAATTTCACCGATTCAGTCCATAAACTCCTGACAGAAATTAACATCAGCGCCATTGCGGAGTAATGTCACAGAGTCTTAAAAACCTCTGGATATTCTAGTTGTAGCAATCGTTTATGATTAAGCATGGTATGGCTATATTCTGAACTGCTCGACAAAACGTATATTCAGCTACAAAACACCATGTAGCATCAAGTGTATTAAGAAAACTCAAGATATTGTGGAGGAGTCACTTTGAAAAAGGTAGAAGCAATTATTCGTCCTTTTAAATTGGATGAAGTTAAAATCGCGTTAGTTAATGCTGGCGTAGTCGGTATGACGGTTTCTGAGGTACGTGGCTTTGGTCGCCAAAAGGGTCAAACAGAGCGCTATCGTGGTTCTGAATATACCGTAGAGTTTCTCCAAAAGCTCAAAGTAGAAATTGTGATCGAAGACAACCAAGTAGACATGGTGGTAGAAAAAATCATTACCGCTGCCAAAACTGGCGAAATTGGTGATGGTAAGATCTTTATCTCTCCTGTAGAAGGTATTGTCCGCATTCGGACTAGCGAAAAAGATGGCGAGGCTGTATAAGTAGCTTTACCTTCTTTGCAGTTGTTGGCAAGCTTGATTTAATTTCATACTGTCTCAATAGCTCATGGTGATTATTGCCTAAATTAATTATCTAAACACCTCTAAACTCAATGTTATTGTCTTTGTTGGGTGAGGTATGAGCTAAGTTAGCCTGATTTTGAATGGCAGTGGTTCTATTAACTCAAGATCAAGTATGCAATCTCAGTCGTGACTGCTAACAAATTTGATTTAATCTTAAAAGGATGTCCCTGGTATTTATGGCTAGGTTGACATCCTTCATATTTTAGCTACCAAGCGAAAGCCCCGCACTCTATTCGTTTACAAGAATGAGTGAC
>JBAXSK010000139.1:0-10995 GCA_037130765.1 Pseudanabaena sp. ELA607 | reverse complement strand
CTTGGAGGGGTGGCAGGCAAAGCCTGACGGGGTGGTGTTATTTATTGCTTTCAAGACGTGCCATTCTTAATTTGATTGACTATAACTCGTAATTCGTAATTTCTACTTCTCCCCACCCATCAACACACAAACCACGCCCGTCATAATGATGATAATTCCCGTCATTCTCAGGCTAGAAATTTCTTCTTTGAAAAGCATATTGCCACCAATTGCAATAAACACATAACTAATGCCAATCAATGGAGCCGCCACACTTAACTTCGCCCTAGACAACACCACAATGTAACCAATCGCGGAAATTCCATACAAAGCAATTCCCCCAATCAAAAAAGGTTGGGCGGCCATTTCCCACAATTTCGTCCCTAGATTACCGCTCCCAATGCGCCCTAAAGCCTGCGCCCCCGCCTTTAGGCAAAATTGTCCACCCACACTCAGGCATAGGGTAAGTAATTGTAAGAAAAAAGTTTCAAGGCTCATAGATTCAAGATATTTTAGTGAAGCCGATCCTATCATGATCAGTCTAGGGTCAAGGTTCTTGCATTGATTGTCTTGGGATGGGGTAGTTAGTTAGAGTGCTTGGGGCAGTTGGTCAGCCTTGACTTTTATGGCAACTTCTGATATAGTGACATTTCCTAAACTGCGGGTATAGTTTAGTGGTAAAATCAGTGCTTCCCAAGCACCAGTCACGGGTTCGATTCCCGTTACCCGCTTTTAAGTTGATTTAGTTAATTTGTGTAATTTTTCTAGGGGTTTGGCGTAACCTGCCCATTGGTTCGGGGATGTCATGGGTCCACAATGCCTGATAATAAACCAAGTACCCTAAATTAAAAACTCCACTTAGAACAAATAACGATGGCTCCGATCACCAAACTCTTGATTGCCAATCGTGGTGAGATTGCACTGCGTATCATCCGCACCTGCGAAGAACTGAGTATCCCCACAGTCGCAGTATACTCAACGGTGGATCGCAATTCTCTCCATGTGCAACTAGCCCACGAAGCGGTTTGTATTGGTGATTCGCCCAGTAATAAGAGCTATCTCAATATCCCCAATATCATCGCCGCTGCCCTGACCCATAATGCGACCGCGATTCATCCCGGGTATGGTTTTTTAGCTGAAAATGCCCGCTTTGCTGAAATCTGCGCTGATCATAATTTGCTGTTTGTGGGCCCTAGTCCGTTGGCGATTTTGTCCATGGGGGACAAGTCCACCGCCAAGAAAACCATGCAAACTGCGGGCGTACCGACCATCCCCGGCAGCAATGGACTAATCGAAGACGAAGATCAAGCCATCGAAATTGCCAACGAGATCGGCTACCCCATCATGATCAAAGCCACTGCCGGTGGTGGTGGGCGGGGGATGCGGCTGGTGCAACAACCCGAAGACTTAGTGCGTTTGTTGCGGGCTGCCCAAGGAGAAGCCGAAGCTGCCTTTGGTAATGGTGGCGTATATTTAGAAAAAGCCATTATTGCCCCACGACACATTGAGATCCAGATTTTGGCGGATCAGTATGGCAACGTGGTTTATCTCGGTGAGCGAGATTGCTCAATCCAGCGCCGCCACCAAAAACTGCTTGAAGAAGCTCCTAGCCCCGCCGTAACCCCAGAAATTCGCGCCAAAATGGGACATGCTGCGGTTTTAGCGGCTAAAGCCATTGACTATGTGGGTGTGGGCACAGTGGAATTTTTGCTGGATAAATTCGGCGATTTCTATTTTATGGAAATGAATACGCGCATTCAGGTAGAGCATCCTGTCACCGAAATGATTACGGGAATTGACCTAGTGGCCGAACAGTTGCGGGTGGCCCAAGGAGATAAATTGCGCTTTACCCAAGATGAGATTCAACTGCGGGGCCATTCCATTGAATGCCGGATTAATGCCGAAGATCCCGATCATAATTTCCGTCCCCACCCGGGACGGATCAGCGGTTATTTACCCCCTGGTGGCCCTGGGGTACGCATGGACTCCCATGTTTACACCGATTATGAAATCCCCCCCTATTACGATTCCCTGATTGGCAAATTAATTGTGTGGGGCGAAGATCGCATGACAGCGATTCTACGGATGAAACGCGCCCTAAGGGAATGTGCGATTACAGGCGTGCCGACCACCATTAGTTTTCATCAAAAAATCTTAGATGATCCCGATTTCCGCCAAGGCTTGGTTTATACCAACTATGTGCAACAACTCCAAGAGCGCCTCCAAGCAGAAAATGATGGCAAGGGCAGTTAGGTTTGAGGTTATTGCTTACTAAGGCAGTTTGGGATATTGCCGGAAATTAGGCGGGCGTTTTTCTAAAAATGCCTGCTTACCCTCCTGGGCTTCTTCGGTCATGTAAAACAACAGCGTGGCATTGCCTGCTAGTTCTTGTAAGCCCGCTTGACCGTCACAATCGGCATTGAGGGCAGCTTTCAAACAGCGAATTGCCAAAGGACTCTTATCAAGAATTTCCTGGGCCCAAGCGATACCTTCGGCTTCCAACTGCTCCAAGGGCACAACTTTATTAATCAGCCCCATGTCTAAAGCTTCTTGGGCATTATATTGGCGGCACAGATACCAAATTTCCCGCGCTTTTTTCTGACCAACAATCCGTGCTAAATAAGACGCACCAAAGCCCCCATCAAAACTACCCACCTTAGGGCCCGTTTGACCAAAAATAGCATTGTCGGCAGCAAGCGTCAGGTCACACACCAAATGCAACACATGACCGCCACCAATGGCATAACCCGCCACCAAAGCAATCACCGGCTTCGGCATACTGCGAATCATCCGCTGTAACTCCAACACATTCAACCGAGGCACACCTTGGGCATCCACATAGCCCGCCTCAGCCCGAATTTTCTGATCCCCACCGGCACAAAACGCATATTTACCATCTGCGGCTGGCCCCGCCCCTGTCAGCAACACCACCCCAATGGATGGGTCATGCCAAGCATCATGGAAAGCCGTCAGCATCTCATCTATGGTTTGGGGACGAAAAGCATTACGCACCTCAGGACGATTGATCGTCACCTTGGCCATGCCTTCTGCTTTGTCATAGAGAATATCTTCAAAGGAACCGACAGATTGCCACAACACCATAACGAATTAACAATTGCCCAACACAATAAATATTTCATCCGATTATGGCACTTTATGGGTTGTTCTAACGCAATCAGCGCCGAGGTGCGATCACTAATTCCATCTTGAATGGTCAAAATTAATCTCTTAGGGTGTATTTCCCACAATATTTAGCGGCCATGTCTTAAGAAATTTTGCTTTTAGCTAAAGATGCCGTTTACTACCCGCTGGGCCCTAAAAAAACAGGATAAGATTCAGATAAGTTGCTTTTTCTCAGGGTGAATTTCTGAGGGTGGATTTCTAAGAGTAAATTTTAGGGAGAACCAAGATTCCCCCAATCCGTCCTTAAAATTCTTTAAAATATTCCCTTAACATACCCTCAGTTAAGCAGCAGGCTCAATTAAGCCACAGATAACAAATTCGCGCTAAATTATTGATCGATCCCCACCCGCTAAATCAACGTCAGTTCGATGATTTAGTAGACCCTCACCCTAACCCTCTCCCAAGACGGGAGAGGGAATAAGAAAAATCTCTCTGCTTCCCCTTCTCCTAAGCTTGGGAGAAGGGGTTGGGGGATGAGGGCTAGTTTTTAACTAATTTTGACTAATGGCTTAGCTATTTCCCGTAAACTCTCGTCATGGGGCATAATAGTTAGACAATAGGGGTAATAATATTTATGTGTAGTGGCTGGATAATATTACCCATCCTAGTTAGAATAGCCATTCGTCTCTGTTTACTGTTCATATGACCAAGAGTTTAGTGGTCAAAACATCCAAACGTCATAGTAGTACATTTGTCACTCAACCAAAAGCGAGCGGATATTCAAGCCATCTGCACTGTTTAGCAATAGCGACAGGGAAGGCGCGACAGTGCTGTTGCTGACACTCCTTGGGCTATTTAGCGCTTTAGATGCCATTTAGATGCTAACTGTGGGTCATGTCAACTTAACAAAACGGGAAAAACTTCTATGTAAATTCATTCGTCCAAACTCAAGCAGCAAGGCAATATAGGTAATGACTAGTATAAACAATCGTGTCCGACTGTACGAACTTTCTAAGGAGCTAGACCGCGATACTAAAGACATCATCATGATGTGTGAACAGCTAAATATTGCTGTAAAAAGCCATAGTAGTACCATCACGGAGGACGAAGCACGACAGGTCCGTGCTGCCGCCGCCCATGATCCCCATCCCCTTGCTGCCGAAAAGTCGAATGAATCTGCCTCAGAACGCAAGACTGCTGACCCGAGCCATAGATTAGACAAAGAAGCTAAAGAAGCCAAGGAAGCAGAACAACGTGCTGCTAAACAACAAATTCTCGCTGTCAGTAAGCCCGCCATCCGCCTGAATACACCGCCCATGCAAACCGACGCTACTAACGCTACGCCTCCGATTCGCCCTGAGCATAAGCCAGAAACTGAAAATAAAGCCACCGAGAACGCCACTAGTCCGGCAGAAGTAGCAGCAGCCCCAGTGGTAGTTCCTGTAGCGCCGCTGCGTCCTGCTGCGGTTAATGCGGCAAAACAAGGGGAGACTAAAGCTCAAACCGTCAACTCTGGGGGAAATACTAATGCACCGGCTCGCCCGAAAGTCGAAGCCAAGAAATCTGAACCTAAATCCCCTGCCCCCGAAGCCCGTAATTCTAAATCCGATATGAAGGTGGAGAAACCTGAATTGAAACTTGCGCCGAAACCCGAGATTAAGTCCGTATCCCCTGCTCCTGTCATAGCTGCTGTGATCCCGCCCAATGGAACTAATCCTGAGGCGGCTCCTGCCTTGAATCAGCCCAAAAATCCCTCAGGTGGTGATGGGGCTGATCATGCTAAAAATAATGCACCTAATAACGCGCCCAAGGCAGCATTGGTCAACCCACCGCGCCTAAATCGTCCCATGCAGCCCGAACGTCCCAAGCCTCCGGCTGCTGCTGTGCCCGCGGCCCCTCGTCCCGTTGCCCCTAAGCCCCCCAAGGCAAATAATGACCCCCAACCGACGGCAAAACAAGGCAATGCGCCTCAAGGGGGAGACAATCAACGCCAAGAAGCTAAAGCCAATCATGAGGGGGGTAAACAACCACGTAATGAGCGTCCTAATCAGGAGCGTGGTGGCGATCGCCCTGATAAACCCAAGTTAAATAAGCTGCCAGAGGCTCCAGCTAATCCTAGCCGTCCTAAAGTACCCAAACTGGTAAAAGATTCGGTGCTGATTGAGCGCGGCATTACGGCCCCCAATGAGCCACCCCATGCCTTGCGTCCCCCGACCCCACCAGCTTTACGGGGTCCCGAACGCCCCACACCTCCTTCGGAACGTCTTGTCAAACGGGCTGCGGCTCCGGGTGGTAGTAGTGATGGGGAAGAGCGCACGCCGCCGCCAACTTTACTCGAAAAACCCACTTTGCCGGGGAATAAGCCTAGCAAACGGGCTAAGGTGAAGAAACAAGATGAAGAAGCTGATGTTTTAGAACTGAAGGAAAAATCCCGTAATGCTAAGGGCAAACGCTATCTACGGGACTTTGACGATGATGATGATGATTTATTGTTGGGCGACTTAGATGGCAGTAATGAAGTGCCAGTGAGCTTGTCTTTGGCTCGTCCTGCCACACGGCCACCCAAACCCAGTGCGCCTAAACTTGTACCCGCCATCACGGTCAAATCTGCTGATAGTAAGGGACAACGGGGTAAACATCGCGATCGCCGCGCTCCTGTAGAAGTGGTGATCGAAAAACCAACTACGGTCATCATTGATGATGCGATCACCGTGGCTGAGTTGTCCAATCGCTTGATGGTGTCGGAAACCGATATCATCCGCACCCTGTTTATGAAGGGGATCATGGTCAGTATTACCCAAACCCTTGAGGTAGAAACTGCTTCGATGGTGGCCACAGAGTTGGGTTATACCATCGAAGCTGGGGAACAAATTGAACTAGCCCGCAAGACCGAGATGATCGAGTTTACCGATCTCGAAAATCTAGAGCGTCGTCCGCCCGTGGTGACAATTATGGGCCACGTAGACCACGGTAAAACCACCTTGCTCGATGCGATTCGCCAAACCAAAGTGGCCGCCGGTGAAGCGGGTGGGATTACCCAGCACATTGGGGCATACCATGTGGATGTGGAACATGATGGCAAGAAACAGCAGATTGTGTTCTTGGATACCCCTGGTCACGAAGCGTTTACGGCAATGCGGGCTAGAGGCGCGAAGGTGACTGACATTGCGATTTTGGTGGTGGCTGCCGATGATGGCGTACAACCGCAAACCGTTGAAGCGATTAGCCACGCTAAGGCCGCTAAAGTACCAATCATTGTCGCCATTAACAAGATTGACAAGATCGAAGCCCAGCCGGATCGGATTCGCCAAGAATTAACCGAATATTCCCTAGTGGCCGAAGAATGGGGTGGCGATACGATCATGGTTCCAGTCAGTGCCATCAAGCGCGAAAATCTTGATGCCTTGCTAGAAATGATTGTGCTGGTATCGGAAGTAGAAGATCTCCAAGCCAACCCCAACCGCACCGCGAAGGGGACGATTATCGAAGCTCACCTCGACAAGGCGCGGGGGCCTGTGGCGACCTTCTTGATCCAAAACGGTACATTGCGCGTGGGTGATGTATTTGTGGCGGGGTCAGTGTTTGGTAAGGTGCGGGCTATGGTGGATGATCGGGGTAACCGTGTTGAAGCTGGCTCGCCATCTTTTGCCGTTGAAGTATTGGGCTTAAGCGATGTACCAGCGGCTGGGGATGAGTTTGAAGTCTATCTTGATGAAAAACAAGCCCGCGCTATTGCCGATGAGCGCAGCATCGAACAGCGGCATACCCGATTGTTGGCGATGGGTTCACGGCGGGTCACCTTGGGTACTTTGTCTGCCAAAGCACAAGAGGGCGAGTTAAAGGAACTGAATATTATTCTCAAGGCGGATATGCAGGGTTCCTTAGAGGCAATCAACAATGCTTTGAGTCAGCTACCGCAGCATGAAGTTCAATTGCGGGTGTTGCTGTCGGCACCAGGTGAAATTAGTGAAAATGATGTCAGCTTAGCCGCAGCCAGTGATGCCGTCGTTGTCGGCTTTAGTACCACAATGGCTCCAGGGGCGCGTCAGGCTGCTGATGAGCTAGGGGTCGATGTGCGCGATTACAACATCATCTATAAGTTGCTCGAAGATATCCAAGGGGCTATGGAAGGCTTGCTCGAACCAGAGTTAGTCGAAGAGCCTTTAGGACAGGCGGAAGTACGGGCGCTGTTTGCGGTGGGTAAGAGCGTCGTGGCTGGTTGCTATGTCCAGTCAGGCAAGTTAGTGCGTAACTGTAATGTGCGGGTACGTCGTAATGGCGCAGTGATCCATGAGAGTGCTTTAGATTCTTTGCGTCGGGTCAAGGACGATGTGAAGGAAGTGGCACAAAACTTCGAGTGTGGTATTTCCTTAAATCGTTATACCAACTGGAAAGAAGGCGATGTGATCGAAGCCTTCCGCATGGTGACTAAGCGCCGTACTTTGTCTGCTAACTAGTGCATTAATAGCCCAATTATAAGCAGCATCTATGCCAGAGCTACCCTGAAAATTAGATTAGCGCTGGCATAGATGATCTTAAATAAAAGTGAATTGAATTCAAGGGTAGTAGCCAGAAATTTTTTGGACTGAAAATGCTCTTGAAGCAAAATACTTTTTCAGCCCCAATAAGCCAAAATCCCGTCACATCTGTTTGCAGGAGCGCAGGCAATGTGGCGGGATTTTACTTATTAGGTTGATTTTTAGATTAGGTTTAGCTTTGTGGGGCTTGATGCTTGGGAAAGCATAGAACCAGTGACTAATCAACCAGTGACTAATTAAAATTACTCAGCAATTACCTGTAACTTGATCGTAGCGGTAACTTCAGCATGAAGCTTGATCGTCACATCAAACGTGCCCAGCTTTTTGATTTCGGGTAGGGTGATGTCACGGTGATCAATTTCCAACAAGGACTTGGCGGTAATCAATTGACCCACTTCCCGCTCGGTCACTGCACCAAAAATCGCATTGTCTTCGCCACCAACTTTCTTCTTGATGGTAAAGCCACCGATCGTTGCTAAAGCCACCTTACGATCTTCAGCTTCCTTACGAATATCTAGCAGCCGCTGCCGCTCCGCCGCTTTACGACGCTCTACCTCTTTGATTACGCCCGGAGTGGCCCGCACTGCGAAACCCTTAGGCAATAAATAATTTTGCGCATATCCAGGGGCTACATTTACCAAATCACCCAACTTACCGAGCTTAGTTACGCCTTTGGTGAGCATAACCTGCACATTATTCTTGGCCATAATTACTTGAACCGTTCTTGAACCGTGAATTAACTTTCTCTATCAGAGTCCGAATACTATTAATATAGTTGAATAGGAGTTCGGCGGGTTTGTCCTTAATTTTGCAGACTTACCATTGTACCGAAAAAGCTGCACCACTAGCTTAAGTTTTTGGTTTCTAGCTTTTTGCTCCGGCGGCTCTAAATTTTACCTGATAATCGCGATTTATTTTGTCCCGCGTTGCACATTGATCCGGTTCCATCCACCCCTTAGCTCTGCCATGCGTCAGTTTTCCTTAATTGCTTTGTGCCTCTGCTCTGTCCCTTTAATTGGTTTAGCGGGTTGTACAGCTAATTTGCCCCCTAAGCCTTTTAGCAGCGAGGTTTTGCCCACAGACTCCATTGCTGAGGTCAGTGAGATCCGTAATTTTCCGGTGCGGGTGCGTTACCTCAATGGTAAAACAGAGCGTCCAGTTAATGTAGGAGCGGTGCTCAAGCCCGGCGAACGGATTAGTACGGATGAAAATTCTGTGGCTCAAGTTACGCTCAAAGACGGTAGTTTATTACGCATCGGTGGTCAAGGCGGTTTAACTTTACAACCCAAGAATGTGGCGTTAGTAGAGCAGGGTAAACTAGTTGTCTGGAAAAATCCTGAACAAAAGCAGCCGTTACAGATTAATACGGCTTTTGGCGAGATTACCACCGAAGATAGTACGTTTTACCTAGAAATTCCGAGCAAACCCACTGAAAGCAGCCGTTTAATCGCTCTGAGTGGCTCGGTCACCCTCAAACCCAAGTCCGGCAAAGAGACGATCACCCTCAAAAAAGGTCAAGAGGTCGTGATTCAAAGTAACGGTACTGCTAGTGCTGCTAAAGAAGTAGACAAAGAAACTATTGATAAGCGGATCGCTGGCAATGTGTTGTTATTTGGCTTTAGTTCACCTTTGGCTAGTCAGTCTAAAATTGAAACCGACTTTGGCATTACTGTAGCGATGCGAGAAGCCAATACCATCAAGTTTCGACGGGCTGATATACCTAGTTTTACGGCTGACCCGAATGCCAGCAAAACTGCGGCAACAACTCGTTATGAAGCAAAGCCCGAACGGGAACAACGCAAAGAGCGTCAGGATACTAGGGACTATAGCGATCAAAACAATCAACGGGACTCTGGACGCGATACTGGCAGAGGTAATAGCAATCCTGAAAATAATAATACGGCTGCTTCAGATCCGCGCCGTGATTATGGTGCATCTGGTCCCGGACCGGTTGAGAGCGGCCGCGCCCCTGAGCCAGCACCAACCCCAGCTAATGTGAGTGCTACCAATAATAGCGGTCCGAATAATCCGCCTCTACCATCAGTGCCAACTCAAGCACCACCAACTAGCCCTACCATCGCTGAGCCGCCGGCCCCTAGTAATCCAGTGGATGCCCCACCATTACCGGTACAGCCAGAAATTGCGCCGCCTTCTGCCCCTGCGCCAGCACCGAGTACCCCCCAGCGTTAGAATGGCGCATCTAACTGAAGTGCTGATGTAATTGGGTAGCCAAATCCGCCGGATGGGTTTGAATCAAATTATGATCAGCCTCAGTTAACAAATGCAGTCTTGCTTGGGGAATTTGTGCCCCATAGGTTTGGCAATGCCACAGGGGGATCGTCGTGTCTTGGGCAGCGGCAATCACTAGGGTTGGTAAGTTAATCCGATGAATTTGGGTTTCAACGGTATCAATGGCATCCTCGGGACGCAAGCGATCGCATAAAAAAGATTTTGCAACGGGCTGCTGTTGTAGCTCCTGTCTGGCGCGATAGATGCCCTGCCATTGATTTTCTTGCCCTAACAGAGTGGCTACAGGTTTACTGGCAGCTAAAGTCCAGTCTACTAAGGGGTTTTCCCACAACAATGGGCGCAGGTGCTGATAACGCCCCACAAATTGATCGTCACGAATTCCCGCCGGAGCTACTAAAGCTAATTTGTGGCAATGGGGCTGTGTTCCCTTGAAATGGCTAGCAGCTTGACTGGCTTGGGCAATGGCATAAGCCGCCGCAGTCCAGCCACCATAGGAATAACCCACTAAACCAAAGCTGGTTAAATCTAAACCTTGCCAAGATAACGCGGCTAAAAATTCCGTCACAAATTCGACTTGATGATCGATAACATACTTGAGCTTGGGTTTAGAAGATGCGCCAAAACCGAGTAAGTCTAAAGCAATGCAGTGAAAATGCGGCGCAAGCAACGGTAATAATGGTTGCCAGGTCAGACTTTGCCCCAAAAAACCATGCAAAAAAATAAGTGGTGTGCCATTGCCTTGTTCCCAATAGGCGGCTTGATATTTGCCTAAAGGGATCGTTTTTTTAGTAATTGACAAATTTGGCATGGCACAAAATTAAACTAGCAATTGCTGCGTAAATCTTATATATCTATCTATTGAAGACAAAATTTTAATTCCCAATAAAAAATAGGAGGCAGTACTATGAGCCACCTATTTAGTTCATAGCAATTCTCATGCTGGTAAGTCACAGGCAAGAAGCTTAAACCCCTTGTTCAGCCAGAGCTTAAAACCATTTGTACCTTACTAGACTGAAAGCCGCTATGTTAGAAATACCCAAGTGAACTCAATAGCGAGAACTAAGCTACAAGTTGCTTAACTTTAGATTGTCTAGCAAACAGAGCA
>JBAXSK010000138.1:0-10996 GCA_037130765.1 Pseudanabaena sp. ELA607 | reverse complement strand
CATAAACTACAACTCTACATGAAAGAACTTTATGCAGATAGATTGCATAGCCTAGTTTTATTTGGTTCGCAAGCAAGAGGGGATGCTAACCAAGACTCGGATATTGATATTTTGGTTGTACTCAAAGATGAAGTTGACTCATGGACAGAAATCAAGCGTACAGGTGGGTTTATAGCGCACCTGAGCCTAGAAAACAATATTTTGATTAATAATGTGTTTGTATCCGTTCAACAGTTCTCAGAGCAAAATACAGCCCTTATGCGTAATGTTAAGCGAGAGGGGATACCAATATGACAACCGAGCAACAACAGCTACTAACAAAAGCAGCCAACAGCATTAAAGCCGCTCAAATGCTAGCTGATGAGGGTTTGCATGACTCTGCCGTATCTCGCGCCTACTATGCCATGTTTTACATAGCAGAAGCATTTCTAATAGAAGACGGCTTATCTTTTTCCAAACATTCCGCAGTAATCAGCAAATTTGGCGAACACTTCGCAAAGTCAAATCGTGTCCCTTCAGAGTTTCATCGCTATCTTATCGAGTCAGAACAATCAAGACTTAGAGGCGATTATGATGCAAGCTATACCACAACTGAAACAGAAGCCATAGAACAAATTGAAAGAGCGAATCTATTTTTAACCTTTGCAAACCAGTATTTTAACTAGCCATGACTAAAGCACCTCATCCAGACTCAGAAGAAGCCCTAGAAGAAGCTGCAAGGCTTATGTTTGAGCAATTAGGCTGGGACTACTGCGAACTGCTTTCATGAGGTTGTAGGGGCTACTAATAGCACTCTAGGCAGAAAGAGCAAAGATGAGGTTGTCTTAGTTTCTAAGTTGTTGCCATCACTACAGCGATTGAATCCTAGCTTACCTGATGAGGCTTTACAGCTTGCCATAGAAGAAATAACGACTAGCCGTAACTCACTAAGTCTAGTTAATGCCAACCAAGAAATTTATCAACTATTGAAATCTGGGGTAAAGGTTCGCTATAGAGATGAAAACAACGCTGATACAGTCGAAACGGTCAAAATCATTGACTGGAATAACGCATCAAACAACGATTTCTTCCTAGCTTCTCAATTTTGGATTACAGGTGAGACTTACACTAGAAGGGCTGACTTAATCGGTTTTGTTAATGGTATTCCGTTAGTATTTATCGAACTAAAAGCACACCATCAAAAGCTAGTCAATGCCTATAGAAACAACCTTAGAGACTATAAAGAGTCGATACCACAGCTTTTCTGGTACAACGCCTTAATTATTCTGTCCAATGGCAGCAAGAGCAAAATCAGTAGCCTTACGGCTGAGTATTCCCATTTTAGCGAATGGAAAAAGATAAATAGTGAAGGTGAAGAAGGGGTTATCTCGCTAGACACCATGATTAGAGGCACTTGCGACCCAAACAGGCTACTCGACTATATAGAAAATTTCGCCATTTTCAACAATTCAGGTGGTACAACCTCTAAAATCATTGCTAAAAACCATCAACTACTAGGGGTCAATAATGCGATTGAAGCCGTAAGCCAAATTAGCCACAATCAAGGCAAGCTAGGTATCTTTTGGCATACTCAAGGCTCAGGAAAGAGCTACTCAATGGTTTTCTTTGCTCAGAAAATCCTACGCAAGCTATTAGGGAACTGGACGTTTATCATCATCACAGACAGAGATGATTTAGACTCGCAAATCTATAAAAACTTTGCCTACTCAGGAGCAGTTACCGAGCCTGAAACCGATGTCAGAGCCGATAGTGCCGAACATCTAAAACAACTCCTGCAAGAAGACCATCGCTACATCTTTACACTCATTCAAAAATTTAGAGTAGAAAAAGGTACTACTTATCCGAAACTAAGCGATCGATCCAACATCATCGTCATGGCAGACGAAGCACACCGTAGCCAATATGACACCTTCGCCCTAAATATGCGTAATGCCTTGCCTAACGCTGCCTTTATCGGCTTTACAGGTACACCTTTAATTTCTGGTGAAGAGAAAACCAAAGAAGTATTTGGCGATTACGTCAGCATCTACAACTTCAAGCAATCCGTAGAAGATGGTGCAACCGTACCTTTGTACTACGAAAATCGCATACCCGAATTGCAGTTAACCAACGAAGACATTAACGGCGATATGGAGCAAATTGTCGAAGCAGCAATGCTCGATGAAGAGGCAGAGAAAAAGCTAGAGCGTCAATGTACGAGGCAATATCAACTCATTGTGAGGGATGATCGCCTAGAAAAAATCGCATTTGACCTAGTAACTCATTTTCTAGGTAGAGGCTATCAAGGTAAAGCGATGTTTATTGCGATCGACCGCTTTACCGCCGTTAAGATGTACAACAAAGTCAAACATCACTGGCAAATCTATCTCGACAACCTCAAAACCCAATTAAATCAACCCAACATCAGCGAATTTGAGATTAAGAGACTATCCAAGCAAATTAAATATATCGAAGAAACCGATATGGCAGTGGTCATATCCCAATCTCAAAATGAAGTAGAAGCATTCCAGAAAAAAGGCTTAGATATCACCCCTCACCGCAAAAGATTAGTAAGCGAATCACCAACCCTAGAAGAAAAGTTTAAGGATTCCAACAACCCACTAAGAATAGTTTTTGTCTGTGCAATGTGGATTACAGGCTTTGATGTGCCGAACTGCTCCACGATCTATCTTGACAAACCCATGCGTAACCACTCACTCATGCAGGCGATCGCTAGAGCAAATCGAGTCTATGAAGGTAAAGTCAACGGCTTGATAGTAGATTACATCGGCGTATTTCGAGACTTGCAAAATGCCCTAGCCATCTATGGATCTAGCGCTGGTGGTGGTATCGATGATGGTGACACACCAGTTAAGGACAAATCCGCCCTAGTAGAACAACTTAGAGTAGCGATCGGTGAAGCCGTAAAATTCTGTCAGTCGAAAAACATTGACCTCATCAAGCTAAATACAACTCAAGACCCATTTAGCAGAACAAAACTATGGGATGAAGCCGTAAACTCTTTGGCAGATGAATCATCGAAGCGTAACTATTTTTCTTTAGTTAACACTGCTAATAGTCTCTACAAAGCAGTTTTACCAGATACAGCCGCAAATGAATTTGCTAACACCAGATTTTTACTAGAGAGGCTAGCCGATAAAATTCGTCAAGAAATCGAAGAAACAGATATATCTGAGGTATTAGAAGAAATCGATGAACTCCTAGACGATTCGATTATGGCGGGTGAATTTATCATTCATCGTCAAAATCCCATAGTTGATATTACCAACATTGACTTTAAGCTTGATGTTGCAGCCCTAAAAGCAAAGTTTAACTCTGGATATCAACAAACAGCTATAGAAAAGCTCAAAGGTAATATCAGTCAAAATCTTCAGCAGATGGTGCAGATCAATAGAACTCGTATGAACTATCTAGAGAAGTTTCAAAAAATGATTGATGAGTACAACTCAGGCTCTCGCAATCAAGAAATATTTTTTAGAGAGTTGCTTAAATTCCATGAAGAACTGACCATAGAAGAAAAAAGGAAGTTAGCGGAAAATCTAACTGATGAAGAGCTAGTTATCTTTGATTTGCTAACTAAGCCTGAACTTGAGCTAACTAATCAAGAAAGGCAAGATGTTAAAGATGTAGCTAAAGAATTATTAGAAACACTCAAACAAAGTAAGTTAGTCCTAGATTGGCGCAAACGTCAGCAAAGCAAAGCCGAAGTTGAGATCACGATCAAAGATATTCTTGATAAGCTTCCCAGACGCTACACATTAGAGATTTACGATCAAAAATGTCAAGAAGTCTATCAACACATTTATGAGTCTTACTCAGGATTAGGACAGTAAAAAAAGGGATATCGCTATCACTGTTCTTTCTATGTCTCTTCGCGTTTTAAGGCTTGCAAGACTGTTTGCTTACGTTCTTACGTTTTGGGGATTCAAAAGCTTACAAGGGCTAAAAATAGCTATCTCTGTGCATCTTTGAAACGTAACATAACTAGAAAACTTACATACAAAGGGTTGACCGTAGAAAGAAAAGGTTGATTGTTCTTCATCCTTTGTTTCTTTTCTATGGCTAGAGAGTATTTCATCTAAGCATCATATATTTAAAATAAAAGCAATAAATAAGTAAATATATGGTGAGTACAGGCTTTTCTATGATAAAGGGTCGGTTAGTACCACAAAACCAAGTGGGAAAAAATTACCGCAATGATTCTTAATATAGTAGAGTATTGGTGTGATAAAAATTTCCCAAGTACTTTTTGTTTACGAGATTTTTATTTTATCATTGCACATTATTTTCAGTAAATACACAAAATGAACCAAATTATCGCTCCAGTCGATGCTATTTACTGCTCAGAGTTTATGAACGAACTACCCCAAGGGATTATCAACAAGAAAAATTGTGGTTGCGGTCTTACCAGTCTAGCGATTGAGGATAAATACCCAACAGTTATTGTTGTACCAACAGTTGAGATTATCAAAAATAAAGAAGCTCAGTACCCTAACGATAGATGCAATCATTTTTTGTTAGGTGTTTATAAGGGAGTAGATTCGGATCTTGTTGAATATTATCTAAAGGATTTAAATCCAAGCTTGCCTCCCAAAATTTTAGTAACCTACGACTCTTTTGGGAAGGTAGCTCAGGTAATTGCACGCAACGAAAGCAAATATCGCATTGTTGTAGATGAGTTCAGCGAGTTATTAGATGCTTATGGTTATCGCGATAAAGCCATTAACTCATTACTAGGTAGACTCGAAAGTTTTAGCTACGTTAGCTATATCTCTGCTACACCAATGGATAGAAAGTACTACCCTCCTCAACTACAAGGTATACAAGAGACAGAGATTGTATGGCATAAACCAACAGAGATCACAGTATATAGGCGGCGCTCTCCTCGACCTCGTGCCAAAGTGCTTGAGATTATACAAGCCTACCTAATGGCAGGTGAACAAGGGCTACCAATGCCTAATGGACATCGTAGCCATGTTGCCTACTTCTTTATCAATTCCGTAAGCTTAATTAAGAAAATCTTAGACAGTGTAAATTTACCAGAAGATCAAGTTCGTGTTATCTGCTCTAAAAAAGATGCCAATAGAAAGGCATTAAGCGGCTATTCTATTGGTTCTGCATTTGATACTGAGAAGAAGTTCAACTTTATTACTAGCACAGCATTTAAAGGATCTGACTTTTATAGTGATTCAGGTTTAGTGTTTATCGTCTCTGATGTTCACAAAAAATCTACCATGCTCAGTATTGATGTTGATGTCAAACAAATTAACGGGAGGATTCGCACTGCTAGCAATCCATTTAAGAATTTTATCGTTCATATCTACAACGTTAACAACTCACTACTTACTAAAGGGGAGTTTGAAGCGTTAGTTGACCAAAAGATTGTTAAAACTAAAGATTTAATCGATTCCTTTGCTCAATGCACTACCACGAGACAAAAGAAGCATCTTCAAGAAAGTCTGAAAGAAAATACTAAAGATCACTATTTGCGATTTAGTATGAATGGTTCTCCTGTACTTGATGATTATTTAGTAAAAAATGACTGGAGAAAGTGGGAAACATCCCACGCTATTTATTGTGATGGTCATTCAATCCGTGAAGCTTATCAAGATGCTGGCATATCTCTCAAGGGCGACCAAATATATGACTCAACTCCATATCACTTATCAGGAACTAAGAGATTTAAAACCCTATGTATGGCTTACATTAAAGGGGATTCAGACAGAGAGTATATTGCAGCTATAGAACCTCTTGTCAAGCAAGCTTATGAGAGTTTAGGAGAAAGTAAGATGAAATCCCTATGTTTTAGAAAAAGGGATATTCAAAAGGCTCTTACAGATACAGCCCCTGCTATCTTGGAGTCCTTAGAAAGACAGGTTCACAGCAGTTTTGAGGTTGGTAAAAGCTACACGTTAGCTGACACAAAAACGACACTTGCGAGTATATATGCTGAGCTAGGACTACAAAAAACAGCTAAAGCTACTGACCTTAAAAAATATTTTGCAATTAAAGACTGTAAAAAAAGGATTGATGGAAAAAGTACAGGCATGATCGAGATTGTAGCTTCTGTGTAGGCTAGGGCTTTTATTCTGTAAGAGCCTTAATCCACTTTATTTGTTGTCCAAACCCTTTTTTTCTACGGTCATATTAGATATTTTATACTGTGTTTTTTTAGTGCGATCGGTAAATTTCTGTTTGATTTTTATTGCGATCGGTAAAATAACAGGCTTACTAAGTTTTGATGTTAGTAAGCCTTGCTGTTAATGATTAGATTCCGTAATCTGGGAGTTTAACTTCATCTACAAACCTTGCATAATGCCTAGCCGCCATAGTGACATCAGTATGTCTAGCAAGTTTAGAAGCTGCTAACAAACCTTGCTGAGTTGCAACAAAGCTCAAAGCCGTATGTTTCATCTGGTAAGGGTAGCGATACTCAATATCAAGATTAGACAGAACCAGTTTCCAAGTGTCTCTAAAACTAGCTGTGCTGATATAGTCGCCACGATGTCCTTTAAATACCCAGTCTGTAGGACTAGCATCGATAGGCTTGTGAGTGAGTAGCAAGTCGTATAAAAGATCGTTCATAGGGACAAAACCGATAGCACCAGTTTTAGTACTTTTGAGAATCTTTTTAGAAGCACTTGGACTAGACGCTAAATCACGCCCTAACGCTTGTTCAATCAAGATCCTACGGTTTGCAAAGTCCATGTGTTTCCACTGCAAAGCAATAGCCTCACCAAGTCTACAGCCCGTCACAAACTGAAACTTGATAAAGGGGACATAGTGAGAGTGAGCAAAACTAGATGACTTTGGTACAAACCGATCTGACTGAAAAGCCTCAATAATTGCTGCTACCTCATCTCTAGAAAAAGGTTGAGCATGATCGTTTCTCTCGCTTTTTTTAGGTTTGACTGATTCATAGGGATTTTTACCTGATACCAGATCATTGTTGACAGCCCAATCTAGACAAGTTTTGAGCATAGCTTTACGTTGGTTAAACGACTGAGCAGACAATTTTTGTCTCAAGTCGTCAAACCACTTCACATCTTGAGCTTTGGGATTGCCACTACTCAAAATCATCTGTCTACAGCAATGATAATGATTGTTTAAAGTGGCTTGAGACAATCCTAGAGTCATCACCCATTTGTCCCAAATACTTAGCAACGATGGATTAAGCTTGTCTGCTTTACGTTCAGTTGCAATAGTCCTAGCGATCATCTGTTGACGATCTTCTGAGCTAGGAAAGTAAAACAGCTTTACTGATTCATTGTCAGCAAAGGGAAAATTATTGGATTTACGATCCGACTTGATGCGTAGCTCTGTTTGTTGGACTTGCTGTAATTGCTTAGCATCGTTGTAAGAGCCTAAGCCACTGAGTACAAACCTTTTTTTTCTATGTTCAAACGAGATAGCAATAGTCCCGTTATTGTTAAACACTGGCATCTGTCTCTCCAAGGGTAGGAGAGTTGTCAGCAATTTATTGAGGTTTTTATTGAGGTTTTTAGGCTAGAAAGTATAGATTAAAAACCTCAATAATCGGAATGTTGGGATTTGAACCCAAGACCCCCACTACCCCAAAGTGGTGCGCTACCAAGCTGCGCTACATCCCGCCGCATCAAAATCTTGACTAATATGCTTTAGCCTCTGTGTTTGTGCTTTGTTAGCATAACATACCCGAGTGGGGATTTGTCAACTACTTTTATGGGGCGATTTGAGGCGCAAAATCAGCATAATTGCCGATGGTTGGCGATCTTTGTCATTAGCTGTGTAACAATCTTGTAATACTTGTAATATTTGTGTAATATTATCCTTGAGGATCCTCTTAAATTTGCCAAATTGTGGTGGGGTTGTCAAATATCGGTGTTTCTACAATCCCTGTCTAGAACATCTAAATCTCAATCATTTGATCGCAATCAATTTAACTAAGATTAATAATTTAACTAAGATTAATTAGGAGCATAATTTAGCTATGGCAAAAGCAATTTGGAATGGCACGGTAATCGCTGAAAGCAATACCTATGAAGTAGTTGATGGTAATTGCTATTTTCCCCCTGATGCAATTAAAAGCGAATATTTTCAACCGAGTAATACCCATACCACCTGTGGCTGGAAAGGGGTGGCTAGCTATTACACCGTCAAGGTTAATGATCAGCAAAATGTTGATGCAGCTTGGTATTATCCCGAACCCAAGGATGCAGCTAAACAAATTAAAGGTTATGTGGCGTTTTGGCGTGGGGTCAAGGTTGAGCGCTAGTTTGAGTGCTGGTTTGATGGCATCTAAACGTTAAATCACAATTAGTACCTTGTTTGTGGGGCGGGCATCTGGCCCGCATTTAGGTTACATCATCTGTCCCAATATCTAGCTCAATATTCTGGCTAATTTCATACCCCACGTCTGAGGGAGATGGCGGCTCTGAGGCGCTAGTTTGGCAGCGCTGAGTGATGCTGAGTAATTAAGTTAAAAAATTAGGTTAAAAAATTTATCAAATCGTGATTTAGTTATGGTTTCAAGTCATAATTAAATTTATAGATCAACTACTAGCAAACCGCTATGGTTGGAGGGTAAAGTCATGGCTGCAACACTTACTAACTCTGTAGCTACCGCACAATCTGCGCCACGGGAACAACTAATTGCCCACTGGGATTTAGTTGATGGGAAATTGATTTGCAAATGGAATGTGATTAGTCCGGCCGCCAATCAGCCGAATTATCAACCTAGCAACATCATTCATTTTCCGCAATCTCACCATGCTGCTTAGAACCATGCTGCTTAGATATGAGGTGCGGTGAATTACGGTCAAAAAGCGTTTACTTACCCCAAGCAAGCGTTAAAGTGGTTACCGCACCGGTGAATTCGCACAATTTGGACAACGGGAACCGCGCACAATTACTTCATAGGTTTCGGGTTGCAGATTGGGGGCGATGGCTCCTAAATCTAAAGTTTCGGGTGCAGGCATCTGGGGAAAAGCCTGCCAAGGTAAATCATGGATGCTGCCGCATTGGGTGCAGACAAAATGATGATGGGATGCAATATTGGCATCATAGCGGGTGACTCCTTCTTGCAACAAAACTTCCCGCACCAAACCCTGTTCCCGCAAAACCGTCAACGTGTTATAGACCGTTGCCCGAGATGACATTGGGAAAACTTGACTAATATCATGCAAAATTTGCTCGACGGTGGGGTGATCATAACGTTCGAGCAAGTTGGCATACACCGCATAGCGCTGGGGAGTGGGGCGTAAACCTTTTTCCCGAAATTTGGCTTGAATTTGTGACGATGTGAGGGCAGATCCAGAAGGCATGGTAATCACCAAAGCTTGAGCAGTGAATTTCAGCAATTAATTAAACTTGCATAATTAATTTAAAGGGTTAATTGAAGCAGTTAATTGGGGCTTAACTAAATTATAAACACTCTATCTTAAGAAATATTCTCCTTAATGATAGAGAATTAGACTTGACAACCCACAAACTTAGACTTATTCTAACTTCATACCAAATCTAAAGTTTAATTTTACTCAAGCTTTGATTGGACTAGATCAAATTAAATCAAACTAGATTTGATTGAACTAGATTTGATCGAAAAATCTCTTCCCAATCTTTCGACATTATTTGCTCATTCATACTTCTGATTGGCTGGAATTACTTCCCGTAATCAATCACCGCATCAATTAACTTACCGCTGAATTACCTACTGAATGCCCCAAGGATAATTGTATGGATCTTTCTAATATCAGAACCGCTCAAAATCTCGAAGCTGCCTTTGGTGGCGAATCGATGGCGAATCGCAAATATTTATTTTTTGCCGAAGTCACCAAACAATTAGGGATGACCGAACTCAGCAAGTTATTCCGTGAAACCGCCAGTCAAGAAACCGAACACGCTTTTGCTCACTTCCGTTTGATCCATCCTGAGTTAGTGGTCAAAGATGCTGCCAGCTTGAGCGATGCCGAGAAAAAAGCGATTGCCGCCCGCTGTTTAGAATTAGCGATTGAAGGCGAAACCTACGAGTACACCACCATGTACCCTGAGTTCACGGCTCAAGCCATTGCGGACAAAGACAATCAAGCCGCCGCCGAATTTGCCGAACAAGAAGCCGAATCCAAAGAACACGCGGCAATGTTCCATACTGCGGCGAAAAATTTCGGCTTACTCACACCCATTGAGAAGCACCACGCCCAGCAATATACCGAAGCTTTGCACGCCCTTGATGGTATTGCCCCTAGTCCTAGAGTGACTCATCAGAAATGGATTTGCCGTCAGTGTTCCATGATTTATGATCCTGCGGTGGGCGATCCTGATTCTGGTATTGCAGCGGGAACTCCTTTTGAAGCAATTCCTGATGATTGGCAATGTCCGATCTGTGGCGCACAGAAAAAGAGTTTTGTACCCTATGCCGAAATTGCAGCAGCTTAGGATTTAGATGCGATAATTATAGATAGACCTAAATTCTCTGTGGGTAATAGATGTACGACCCCACAGAGAATTTTAGTTGAGAAATAAATATAGTCAACCAAGGTATAGCAATTCTCATGTGTTAATTCACTATCTTAACTACAAATCATTTTCTACTGTTTCCCGATTTATCTCTCATCTATGCAACGCCAAACATCGAGTATAATATATAGAAAGTTTTTACCCTGATTTTAGGGGGAATATATGAAAAAGCAGTTAATTAGCCAGATTTTAGATGAATACTGTACCAAAAGTCCTCAAGGTCTATTTTTGCTCAGTATGCCAACAGGGTTTGGCAAGACCCATAACGTTTTAGACTTTATCTATAGAAATTACCGTGATTTTGCCAACCAAGGTAGAAAAATTTTCTTTGTTACTAATCTAAAGAAAAATCTACCTTCACGTAATTTAGAAGAACGGTTTCAAAAAGAAGGTTATCAAGATGATTTTGCAAAATATGTGTTATCTATTGATAGTAACGCTGACTCAGTTATTGAGAATTTACTATTAATAGGGAATGAAATCCCTGAAAGATATACGCAAA
>JBAXSK010000137.1:0-11082 GCA_037130765.1 Pseudanabaena sp. ELA607 | reverse complement strand
GCAACCACTCTAAAGACCAATCACCATAGATTGATTCGATTTGTTCTTCACAACATGCGATCGCAAACATATCAAAAAAAGTATCAGTTTGGACGCGACAAAAGTGGGGACATTCGGCATAGATCGCACATTGACGATTGAGATTCTCGAAGTTAATACATCAGCCATCCGCACCGACCATGCTCAAATACTGTTGCAATTCTGCAAGGGTGAGGTAAGCTACGAGGTCAGGATGATCGCTTAGTTAGAGGTTACAACAAGCGCCACAACCACTGATCGATATGCTTGCTTATTTTACAAATTCCTATGAGAATTTGTGCCCCATCAAACCCAAAAATGCTGTAACTTGTCTCTAGATTGGCTGACTAACTCATTTGCCAATCTAAACCCAAACTGCTTAACTGGGCTAAAGCCACCTCTGACCCCAGACAAGAAACTACTGGAGCCACAAAATATTTTTGAGCAGCCTCTTGGATTTGGGCAGCGCTAATTTGCGACAAATGCTCTGTAAATTGCTGATCAAACTCCACCCCTAAACCCAATAACTCATACCAACCCATCACATGGGCGATTTGGCTATTAGTTTGTTTACCAAGGGCATATTGTCCCAAAAGCTTACCCTTGGCTACGTCCAACTCATGATCAGACAATGGCTGGGCTGCCAAACGCTCACACTCATCTTTTAAACCCTGCAAAGCATCAAGGGCGTTGTGGGGAGCCGTGCCCATATAGGTGACAAATTGCGATGACTGCCGCCGCGCCGGAAAAATTGTCGAAACTTCATAGGCTAAGCCGCGCTTTTCTCGCAATTCCACAAACAAACGACTAGACAAACCACTGCCTAAATAGGTATTGATGAGCTTAAATGCCCCGTAGTCTGGGTCATAAATCGACGGTGCAGGATAACCCAACATGATAATTGCCTGCTGGGTGGGTTGCTGGGTAAATATGGCTTGGGGCTGAAACTGCCTTGGTGTAATGCTCAAAGGGATGGGGGGCTGCTCTGGATGCCAATCCCCAAAAGCTTCTTCTACCATCGCCTGAGCTTGGAGCGGCGTGATTTTCCCTGTAATGCTCATCACCATCTGCTGCGGGTGCAGATACGTCTGATGATATTGCTGCAAATCAGCTTGGCTCAAATTCCGCACCGTTGCTTCTGTACCTAAGCTGGGCAAACTGTAGGGATGATTGCCATAGAGTAAATGCTGTAACTTCTCATAAGCTACACTCAAGGGGCGCTCTTTCTGGGAACGAATCCCCTGTAAGGTGAGTTTGCGTTCTAGTTCTAGCTCAGCCATAGGAAAACTCGGTTCGCGCCAAATTTGCGCCCCTAAATGCAGCATTTCCGCAAAATCAGTCGTAATAGTTTTAAGACTGAGGGCAAAATAATCAGTATTTGCTTCAGTGCCCAACGATGCGCCAATGGCTTCAACTCGTTCGGCGATGTCAAGGGAGCTATGCTGAGCCGTGCCTTTGGTCATCACCGAAGCCGTTAAATGGGCTAAGCCAGCTTTTTGGGGCGGTTCGACTGCTGCGCCACCATGACAAAAGCAACGGGCAGCGACAATATCTGCGGCATTATTTTCCACCGCCAACAAAACCATACCATTGCGTAAAACAAATCGATGGTGTTGACGCTGGAGTAAGGTAACCATAGGGCAAGCTGCAAAATTAGGATAGCGAGTATTTACTGGCAGTGACTTAAAAATAAATAATCTATAAATTACCTAAATCAGAACTGAAGAGTTCAGGAAGCAATTTCTGATTTAATTTAGGTTGATTTATTTAGCTGGGCTTAGTTAAATTTAGTTTTAGCTTATTTATTCTGGCAGATAAGCGGCGACTACGGCAATTTCTGGTGCTAGGTAAGTTTGGGCAGCAGCGCTAATTTCCGCAACGGTTAAACTGCGGGCCACTTGGCAATAGGTGTCATTACCCAAATCATACAAACCTTCGCAACCGATCACCCCGTGATAACCCAAAAAGTTAGCCACTTGACACGGGGACTCCATCCCAAAAGTAAAGCCATTGCACAGATTCCGTTGGGCCCTTTGTAACTCATTAGGGCTGATATGACCCGCTGCAATGTCGCGCAAGATCTCACTAATCAAATGCTCAACGGGTTCTACGTGTTCACGATCTAAATAGGCGCAAATCATGAACATTCCACCCATTTCCTGCAAACAAAAACTGGCATCAATATCTTGCACCCAGCCTTTTTCTTCGCGCAGTTGACGGACTAAGCGGCTTGTGCGTCCACTACACAAAATTGCCGCAATCATATCTAGTGCTACAGATCCCCTAGAGTCGGTTGCCCCTGGCCCTGACCATGACATCAAAAAGCGTCCCTGTTGCACTTGGGGCAAAGTAGTAACATACCGTTGCGGCTTGACTGTGACGGTGGGTAATGTAGATGAACTGGCTGCACTACTGAGAGTTTGAGTAAGAATTACATGATTTTGCGTAATTGCTGGCGTAAATGCAGCCGTGACGACTTCTATGGCTCTAGCTTGGCTAATGTTACCCACTACAACCACAGTCATATTTTCAAGGCGATAATATTGACGATGAAAAGCCTGCATCTGTTCTGGGGTAATGCTTTCTACCGTTGCTTCTTGCCCTAAAATCGCTCTGCCATAGGGATGGTCGCCATACATATTGGCACTTAGTTGTTGTACCGCGCAATAGTCGGGATCATCAAGGGCTTGGCGTAATTCTTCTAGTACCACCTCGCGCTCGGCAGCTAATTCTGTGGGGTCAATTTTGGCGGCAAGCAGCATCTGAGCCAAAATCGGCAAGGTATTACTAAAACGAGCTATGGCAGTGGTGCAATGGAAGTGGGTATAGTCAAGGCTTGTGCAAGCGTTACTAGATCCACCTTGATATTCAATTAGTTGGTCAAATTCGCCAGGGGCAATCTCTTCTGTTCCCTTAAAAATCATGTGTTCCAAAAAGTGTGCCATACCCAAACCATTAACGGGGTCATGGGCTGCACCGACTTTCACCCAAACATCTACCGCCACGACGGAAGTGGTAATTTCCTGATGTACTAGGGTTAAACCGTTGCTCAGAGTCAGCCATGTAACAGCATGATCATTGGCAATACGCTGAGGTGCTTGCTCTAGTTCCTGTAGGTTAACTCGCTGGTGAAAACGGCGGGCTGAGCCAATACCTTGAGGCAAGGATTGGTTTAATGTGTCGGTTATGCCGTGAGCGATAGACGGAAAAGAGGACACCACGTTTTTGGTTTTGTAATTATTTGTTAATCATTTAATTATGATTGGTCCCTAGGACGCAATAGTAGCGAATGATACATCTAACTAAGATTTTTTTGATTTTTCCCAAGGATAGATTTCAGATTATTTTTAGTCTATATCTTGATGATTTCAGTCTCTCTCAGAATCTATTAGGTAATAACTTAACTTCAAGACAAAATTTCTGTAAGAATCTCAATGGCTACAAATAGGTGTTTGCAAAATCCGATAATTATAACGTGAGTTCGATGAATTTTGATCGCTAAGATGATTAACTGACAAGCATTTCAAAGAATCTTACTGTACAAAAGCTTTCGGATTTATTGAGAATGGAATCAATAATCTCCAGATCGGCTTTTTATTGACTTCATTCTCAATAAAAACTTAAGGATGGCTGTATGCTTGACTCCTGAAATTGTTTTCTTGTAAGGATTCTAGGGTCTAAAAATCGTCGAACTCACGTTAATTATAGATGGGCTTTTGTCAAAAATGAGGTGCATTATGTTTTACAACATCACAGGATAAAGTGATCACCTCAAAGACACTGCGAAATTTTCACTTTCTTGGATTTATTGAGTTAATTCCTTTGTGTAAGATTTTTAGCCTATATCCCAAAGATCTCTCTTCATCGTCATCAAATTTTTCAATCATTTTTCCCAACAATTTATTTAGCTCAATCAGAGTTTTGTCTTGGAGCATTTTGCAAATATCTTGTCCAAGTAGATAGATACCTGCATCGGAAAGTTTTACAGCCTCGCTATAAAGTTCTTCTACTAATTCATTGTAAACTCGATCATCATCTTCATACTTCGATAGAATGAATTCAATATCTTCTAAATCTTTATTGGTTTTTTCTCCGCGATCGCCCCAGGCAAAAATTTTCAGCACTATAAAAGATGGGATATTAATTACTTGGATTTGCAAGCCGTCAATAATTTCAGTCTTTGCATGAAATAGTGCTTCTTCAAAGCCCAAAACGCTCATGGTATTACCAGTACTATCCCAAGTAATTTGCTTGTCTGGCTCACCGATTGCACCAAAAGGTACGATATCAACATCAATATCAGTTTCAATATGTTTAAACCTATGAGCAGTTTTTGTAGATTCAAAGATTGGAGGATCGCCATCTATTAAGGCTTTACTTAGCTTTTGATAGGATTCCCAACTGTTTATAGATACTGCGAAATCCCAATCTGTTGTGCTTCTGCCTTCTCCGAAAATTTTTGGATCGCATATTATCAACCTAGCTCCTGCCCCAACTAAAATCGTTGGTAAATTTAGCACTTTGACAATGGTTATTAAATCGGCTAGAACTTGTTTTTCTCTAGGATCAATCATTACCTTTGTGCCATCTCCTCAATATATTTATCAAAAACAAGTTGGGCTGTTTCTTTCAATCGACTATCACCACTACGAACTAGTTCGGCATGAATTAGTAATTGATGGGCAATGTCTTTTTTCAATAGTCCATATTTTCCTTGTTGATATTTATCATTACCAAAACTATTGATCAACACAATGTTGCCATCAGGATTGGGCTTAAGCTTTAGCCTGATTAATGTCCGCACTAATGCCTGTGACGGCTTAACATTTTGCTTGAGATGGAGAGTTGCAGTAATTGGGCGAAGATACTTAGTTATTATCGAAGATCCAAGTTCTCCACCTATTAGGTAGCCACATACACCTGCATACTCCCTAAGATCAGATTCGATTTCCGAAAAATTTCGACCTGCACTAGGGCTATATGTACCGATGAGTAACTTCGCTCTTAATCTTTCTGCATATCCTAATTCCCATCGCTCAAGAAACTTAGTGTAGTCGATAATTTCATAACCTTCTTTCTTCCGTCTAATGTAATCTAACTCTTGAAGCTTTTTAAGGGTGATGTTTACTGTTTTTAAAGTAACACCAGAAATATCGCTAATCTCCTCATCAAAATTATTACTTATTGGAATATCTTGATGCACAAGCAAGGCATACATGACTTGTAAAGCCGCAGCAGTAATTTCTAAAGACTGGTTTGTAGTATTTTTAGATGTTTGATTGCGCACTGTGATATAAATATCTGCATTATTAAGATAGATATTTCCATCAACATCAACGAATTCAATGTTTCTCTTTAAGAGTTGATCTATAACTAGACTAGATAAATTACGAGTAACGAGCAAAGGTCTTTGTTTGCCATTGAGTCTGCTCCCTAAATTGGCAAAATATTCGGCAACTTGCTCAACTATGTCATTTGTGATCCCTGTTTTGATTTCACATATATAATTAGCCATCTTGTTAGATGTACTAATTATTAACTCCCCATCAGCTAAAACCTCACTAGAAAAATAAGGCTCATGTTGAATCTTTGCCTCAACATTAATATTGGGTAAAGACTCAAGGTAAGCTATGCACTTTTGAAATAGTGGGTTTTTAGGACGCATAAACTATTTACTACTTGATTTCTTGACCCTAATTATAACTCCTTCAACAAAACTGTATCGCATGATTGAGATGTTCCCTATCTATGGCTCAGGACTAACATTTAATTAACATTAAAACAGGGACACACTACCACCTAACTTTTCAACCACCGCGTTGTTCCATCAGGTTGATCTACTAAAGTAACGCCCATGCTTTTCAGTTCGTCACGAATCCGATCCGACTCCTTAAAATTTTTGCTCTTGCGGGCAAGGCGACGCTGTTCAATGAGATTTTCTACAGTTGCCGCTAGATCATCCGTAGTCCCTGATGCTAACTGCTCAGATTGATCAACCACAAAACCGAGAATATTAGTCATATATTGCAACGTGTGCCAGATTTGCCCTAATTGCGCGGGATCACGCTGGGTTTTGCCGGTGTGACTTAAATTATTCCGTTCGGCTTTGAGTTCTTTGGCTAGCTCGAAAATACAAGATATCGCCACGGCAGTATTAAAATCATCCATCATCCCTTCATGGAATTGACTGAAAGGTACTGCTGAAAAGTCTTCAGCAACTAAACTGCCAAAATCACGCCCAAATATTAAGGCTTCCTTGATAGTTTCCCAGCCTTTTGTAGCAGCATTCATCGCTGCTTCGGTAAAGTCAATGGGTTGGCGATAATGGGCTTGCAGAATAAATAATCTCATTGCCATTGGCTCATAAACCGCCAATAGATTGCGAATTGTGGTGAAATTTTGCAACGATTTAGACATCTTTTCCCCGTCGATGTTCACAAAGCCATTGTGTAACCAATACTTTGCTAAAGGCTGATCTATAGCAGCTTCTGATTGGGCAATTTCGTTCTCATGGTGGGGAAATTGCAAATCTGCTCCCCCAGCGTGAATATCAATGCTATTGCCCAAATGACGGCGCACCATTGCCGAACATTCAATATGCCACCCGGGACGACCCTTACCCCACGGTGATTCCCAAAAAGGTTCCTGGGGTTTTGCCCCTTTCCATAAAGCAAAATCGAAAGGATAGCGTTTATGGGGTTCCGTTTCATCCACGCGCCCACTGGCTCCGGCTTGCATATCCGCTAATTTGCGTCCCGATAGTTTGCCATAACTGGGAAACTGTTGCACTGCATAATACACGTCGCCCCCAGAAGCATAGGCGAATCCCTTCTCAATTAACTGCTCAATCAAGGCAATAATTTCGGGAATGGAAGCGGTGGCTCTAGGATATTCATCCGCAGGCAAGATATTTAGCCGTGCCATATCTTCGTTATAGGTGGCAATATAACGCTCGGCTAGTTCCTGCATCGTCACATTTTGCTCTTGGGCGCGGCGCAGGATTTTGTCGTCAATATCCGTAATATTTTGGATGTATCGCACAGGATAAAGGGTTTGCAGATAACGCCGCACCATGTCCCACACTACATAAGCCCGCGCGTGCCCCAAATGACAGTAATCATAAACCGTTACCCCACAGACATACATCTTGACTTGCTCAGAGTTAAGGGGCGTAAAGACTTCCTTTTGGCGGGTTAAGCTGTTGTAGATGCGGAGATGATTGGGGTGCGGAGTCATGGGTGCAGTACGAAAAGCTAACGTAAATTAGGGTAAATCAATTAAGTTAAATAAAAGCTGAATTTAAACCAATTAAATAGCTGAAATTTAGCTTTAGAGTTAATGTAGAATCAATTGAATTATAATCTAAAGATAATCTGATATTATTACCTAAAACTAATTTAAATCATCTCATGGAAATCAAGACAAAAATATCTTTCTAATCAATTAATAACTATTAAAATCATTCAATTAACCTATCTAATTAACTTTAACGCTTAATTGCGCTCTAATTAAAGTTATCCTTAAAAAATCTGCTATCCCTTTGCCTGTCGTGAATCTAACTGCTAATTCCCATGTTGTGTCCCCTGCCGAGCCATTATTAAAACTGGTGACTCTAGATGAGTCGATGGCGCAAACGTGGGATCAGTTGAGCCAGAACCATCCCCATAGCTGTTTTATGCAATCTTGGGCATGGGCGAATCTGCGCGAATTAGAAGGCTATCGTACCTTCCGCTATGGCTTATTTGCGTTTACAGATGATCATCCTCAAGCCTTAATCTTAGTTGGCGGCTGTATTTTTTATCTGTTTTTAGCCCCTGGTAAACCCAATTGGCTCTATGCCCCCGGCGGGCCGCTGCTGCTAGATGACTACGGCATAGCAGGAATGTCACTCTTGATGAGCGAAGCCCAAACCATCGCCCAACAGTGGGGTGCAGTGGGATTACGTCTTGAACCCCTCAGACCGACTAAACCGCTGTGGTTTCCGGCGACAATTCGGGCGGCGGCGGATTTATTACCCCAAGAAACCCTCTGTATTGATCTGGGTCTTGCTGAGGCAGAAATCTTAGCGCAAATGCGTCCCAAGGGCAGATATAACATCGGTTTGAGTCAGCGTCATGGCGTAACGGTGGAGTTTAGCACCAAGGATCAAAGTATTCCCGATTTTTTTGATATTTTTTATGAAACAGTACAAAAACAGAAATTCTTTGGTGAACCCTACGGTTTTTTTATTAAGCTTTGTCAGACTTTATTTCGGGCTGGGATGGCAGAAATTGCTCTGGCTCGTTATGAAGGTGAAATCTTAGCTGTCTTGCTGGCGGTTTACTGGGGGGAACGCTGCACCTATCTCTACGGCGGCAGGCGGGAAAAACATCGTCATGTGATGGCTAGCTATGGTTTACAGTGGGCTACCATGCAGCGGGCTAAAGCCAAAGGATGCAAAATTTATGATTTTTATGGCTATAGCGATAATCCCCACCATAATTACTATCGCTTTTCCCGTTTTAAGCGACAATTTGGCGGACAGGTGACCCATACCATTGGCGGACAGGATATTTTGCTCTATGAACAATTGGCGGAGGTTTTGGTGCGCTATTGGCAAAGTTGATGAGTCAGGAAGTTGCATTAATTCTCTCAGATATCGTTAAGTAAGCTCAAAAGATCTCTGCTTGATAATGCTTCCCAGCCAATCCCTTTACCCATCAAGCTAAACTCATCGATAAATTCTATTACCACTTCATGACTGACTGTAGCAATTAATGGTAGGCTGGCACAACCTCTAAGCAGTTTTTGGCGATCTTTGAAACTGCCTAAAGCTAACTCTCCTAAAATCATTGAATGCATAGCGAGCTGATCTTGCTGTATGTATTGAGCAAGGCGATCGTTTTGTCCGCGCAGGTAATCGATCCAGATTGATGTATCTGCAAGAATCATTAGATTTCAAACCTTTTTCTAGGAATATCCTGAGCATCTGGTTCCGCACCAAACAGATTAAGCAAATCTTGCTTTGATGATTCATTTATCACCATGCTTATTGACGGTGTTACCAGTTCTCGCTCTTCAAGAACAGTGATAAACACGCGCCCCGATCTAATATCTGGTTTTTCAGCCAACCACTTGACTTGTCCATCTTCAATTATAGCTTCGTAGGTTTTGAGCATTGGTTTATCTCCTGCTATTGATTTGAAGTTTTATTTGAAATTTTGGATAGTCTTAGTCTTAGATTGTAACAAATTCAAAATTTGGCTTGCTGTGGGATTAGTGGGCAAATCGCTCAACTTTTGCTAATAATTCACCATGAAAGTCTTCATAATCTTCTTCAAAACCCATAAAGGTCACAATTGTTAAAGCTAATGCAAGAGTAATACCATGTTGACGGATAGATCTGTAGTAATGTGGAAAAATTGCAATCAGCTTCAATTACAAAAACGTTAGAGAGTTAGGAGAAATCTTTACTAAATCTACTTGTTGTTTCCAGTGCTCTTGCAAACGTTTTCTTTCTTCAATTTGGCGAAATTCCGTCCATACAAGCGCTCGAATTTCTGTGTCATCCAAGAATGCTCGCCACTCATCTGTCATACCATTAGCATACAAAATTCTATCTACAAACTCTTCAAACATATAGTATTGAACCAGAGAAGGTGTACTCAACCAACCATTTAGAGTGTTTTCGGACTCAGTAATTGCTTGATCGTAGAGTTTTATAAGGTTTTCTTGAACTGTTTTTTGATTTAAATCTGTAAGATCATAGTCACTGGCATCAGGAGATAGAAACTGATTGAGATGCCGCCGAACGTCCTTTAACAATAATGCACCATAAGACATCTCATACTCATAAAATGTCCGAAATCCCAACTCCAGCCTGTTATCCTTTTCAGCAAATTTATTTGCCATTACCAACAGAAAATCAGCATTTCTTTCAAACGTTAAATCAGCCAAACCAACTTCATTACACAAAATATTAGATACTCGACTTTTTAAGTTAGAGACAGAATCTTTCAATCCATCATTAAGTCGATGAAAATGTTGAGATATATTAGCTCTTAATTCAGCCATATATTTACCATAAGTAATCTTCCAAGAAGCTTTACACTCAGGGCTAAAAAATCTTCCGAGAATCATTTCCTCACTAGGAATGTCATGGTGCGATTTGCAATCTTCTAACGCATTTTTAACTTGCCTTGCAAATTCAGGACTGCTTTGGTCTATTTTGCTTTTAAGCTCACGATCTAACCTCATCATGGAGTCAGATAGTTTATTCATGAACTGCTTAAACAAAGTTGAAAATTGACGAGATGTACTAACATAGTCAGACAGCAGCTTGCCAACTCTATTTAGCTCTTCATTGACAGTTTTCTCCAGTTCGTGCAGTCTGATCTGACAAGATTGAGCATATTTTCTATCTAAATTGTTGATAGATAAAGATAAATAGTTAAGTGCCATATCAAGAAATTCTGCAACTTCATCTTTGTTATCACAATTAACAATCGGAGACTGAATGACATCAATATGCTTCTGCTTAATCGAATTTTGCAGATCCTGACAGTTCTGATAGTTGTCTCCCTCAGTAGATTGATGATTGAGAATCATATAAGACCATAATTTTACAGGCAATTCAACTAGAGCATTCTTAGCCGTGTCATACAATTTAACGTCATTATCTGACCAATAATCACCTGTATTTTGGGGTTTCTTGATAAAAACAATTAGATCAACATCTTCCCCTAATGTTTTGACTAAACGAAGCTCATCACCTATTCCTGTATCCCCAAGTCCAATTGAATCTATCAAAGCAATTTTACCTACATCTTGCCGAGGAAAAGAGCAGTAAATTTTCACCTTTTTGACTGCTAAATAGTTAAAATAAGCTTTCTCACCTTTCTCATCCTTATAATACTGAGCGACATACTCCTTAATTTCGTCTCTCTTGATTTTTTTAGGTTGATCGAGCGTTGTTCCGAGCAATTTGTGATACTTGCCCAAGCAGTCTTTGTACTTTTTTAAATGTTCATATTTAGCTACCAAGCGAAAGCCCCGCAGTCTAACGGTACTCCGTTGAGTGACGGG
>JBAXSK010000136.1:0-11126 GCA_037130765.1 Pseudanabaena sp. ELA607 | reverse complement strand
ACCCCTCCCTTGGAGGGGAATTTTAATCTTTTCTGTAATTCCCCTCCAAGGGAGGGGTACGCCGTAGGCGGGGGGTGGTCAAATTTTTTTAGTGTGCCAAAATAATTTTAAATGACTATAAATTCCAGACACTGTAATTGAAGGTAATGGAGAACAAAATCCAGCGGTTTAGTCCTGAAAAAGTTAGGATGTGGGGTACTGCACTCTGTACATCCTAACTTTTTTATTTGGTGGTTGATCTTTTTTAGAATCCATGCTAGCTTAAATCCCATAAGCCAATGTACTTACCGTAGTTTTTTTGCCGACCTTAATCTACATAACGTTTACGGTCTAGTCAGCAAGTAACTAGTTTTTCAATTTGCTTGTAACTAGATAGATTAATCTATTTAAATATCACTTAAAATTTATGACTGAAACATTAACCATCACGCAGAATGTGCTCCGTCCCGTCAGCAAAACTGGCTTAGAAGATCTGGCAACCAAGTCAAAAGAGAACCCCAATGTCATTAAATCAATCAAGGTTAAAACCGTCTGTGAGGGGCAATTTCGCAACTTAAACTATGTGCGCGATCTACCCGAACACGTCATTGATGAACCACCTGGTTTGCTTGGTCAAGATACCGCCCCTAACCCTTCAGAAGCAGTGCTGGCGGCGCTGGGATCTTGCTTGTCAGTGGGAATTCATGCCAATGCGATCGTGCGGGGAATTACTCTGACTAAATTGGAATTGGAACTCGAAGGCGATATTAATATCACGGGAGTTTGGGGCATTGGCGACCTGAGCGAAAAGCGTTTGGGATTCACTGATATTCGTGCCAAGGTGCATCTAGAAGGGAATGTTAGTCGCACTGAATTGGAAGATTTAGTCGCCCATTCTAATCTCTGGTCACCCGTTGCCAACACACTCCGTAATCCTGTGAATCTCGCTGTGGCTTTGGCTGATTAGAATTAGTATCCCTAGTGATCGCCTTCCTGTTCCGTTTCCTTTAGATATTCATCCTGATTTTGACCTATGCAGGCTACTTTACCCCTAGCGTTTGAAAAGATTTCTCCCCAAAGTTTTGCGGAAGGAATACCCCAACGTCCTTTGATGACCGAATTGCAAGCCGCGATCACCAAAGAACTTGCGCCGCTTGTGCAGCGTATTGATCAAGAGGGGCTGTATCCTCGCGAATTTATGCACCATGTCGGCGCATTACAGGGATTTAGTCATGCAGTTGCACCAGAATTTGGAGGAACGGGTAATGGATTGAAAGCGGCGGTGCAAGTAATAGAATCAATTTCCGCAGAATGCCTCTGTACGGGATTTATGACTTGGTGTCAGATTGCCTGTACTTGGTATATCCAGAACAGCGATAACTTCTATTTGCAGACACAAATTTTACCCAAGGTGGCGAAGGGTGAAATATTGGGCGGTACAGGGTTATCAAATCCGATGAAGCATTTTGCCGATATTGAGAAAATTGCACTCACGGCGGAACGGAAATTGGGCGGTTATGTTCTCAATGGGCTATTACCTTGGGTTTCTAATATTGGCTCTGGTCATCCCTTTGGCATTGCCGCTAAGTTAGCCGATCGCGATGGTTATTTAATGGCGATCGCTTCCGATCAATTTACAGGATTAACGCTGAGACAGAATGCCCACTTCATCGGTTTAGAAGGCAGTGGCACATTTAGCTGTCATTTCAAGGATGTATTTATTGCCGATGAATGGATTTTGGCAGCCCCCTGTGAAAACTATGTAAATAGAATTCGCCCAGGATTTATTTTGACACAGGTAGGAATGGGCTTAGGTTTAATTTCAGACTGCATCAATACCATTGAGCGCTATCAATCCCGATTAGGTCATATAAATGCTTTTTTGGACGATCAAGCCGAGGATCTTGCAGCCGAATTAGCAATCGCCCGTCGTCAGACCTATGATTTGGCAGATGAGCTAAGTCAGCCCGATGTCCAAATTACACCTGATTTATTAAGAGAAGTAATCAAAATCAGAATCGCAGGTTCGGAATTATCATTAAAAGCTGCTAATGCTGCCATGCTCCATGCGGGGGCGCGGGCATATCTGCATGGTTCGCGTCCAGCCAGACGATTGCGAGAAGCTTATTTTGTGGCGATCGTCACGCCAGCGATTAAACAACTCAAAAAGATGTTGCATCGTTTGGAGCAGGGAAACTTGCAAACTGCTGGAGATGCCCTATGAGTAATACATTTACTGCATCATTGAGTAATGGAAAGTTAGCAAGTTCCGATCTGCCACTTCTCTCGGTGCAGAATTTGCATAAGCAATATCAGACTCGGTGTGGTTCCCTAACTGCTTTTGCTGATATTAGCTTAAACGTGGGATTCAGTGAGGTGGTCTGTTTATTAGGAGCTAGTGGTTGTGGAAAGTCATCTTTGCTAGCGGCGATCGCGGGTTTACAGCAAGCCGATCGCGGTGAAATTTACTTAAATGGCGATCGCTTACAGAGCAGTCATCCTCAAGTGGGCATAGTGTTTCAAGATCCCTGTCTCTTGCCTTGGCTGAATGTAGCTCAAAATATTGCCTTTGGACTGAAGCTGAAGCAGATGCCCAAGTTGACGAAACCTGAGCTAAGAAACCGTATTTCCGAAGCGATCGCCCAAGTGGGTTTACAAGGTTTTGAGCACAGCTATCCCCATCAACTTTCAGGCGGAATGGCGCAACGGGTTTCCCTAGCGAGAACCTTAGCCCGTCGTCCCAAATTACTGCTACTGGATGAACCCTTTAGCGCCCTTGATGCGATTACCCGCCTCGATATGCAGAATTTGCTGCTGCAAATTATTTCTCAGCAACAAACAACGGTGCTGATGGTAACTCATGACATTGATGAAGCTCTTTTAGTAGGCGATCGGGTGTTATTGATGGCGCGTTCTCCTGGGCGCATTCATCAAGAATGGCACATTACCCAGCCTAAACCCCGTGTGCAACAAGCGCATCTTCTCTCAGAAATTCGCTTTGAGATTTTGGAAT
This sequence comes from Pseudanabaena sp. ELA607, assembly GCA_037130765.1. Lineage (GTDB taxonomy): Bacteria > Cyanobacteriota > Cyanobacteriia > Pseudanabaenales > Pseudanabaenaceae > JBAXSK01. The sequence continues at coordinate 8,134 of JBAXSK010000136.1, read as the reverse complement.
CTCTGTCCTCGGTGATGGGTAGTCCATTTCTTGCATAGCGTGAGTTACACAAAATGCCCTCATCCCCCAACCCCTTCTCCCAGAAAAGGAGAAGGGGAGTAAGAGATTTTTCTTGTTCTCCTCTCCCTCTTTGGGAGAGGGGCTAGGGGTGAGGGTCTTAGACAATAAGCAAAACGACTTTAATTTAAGAACTTTCATAGGAGATTTAACGATGACTTGGAATAATATTTGTGATTGCTGCGGTATGAGTCGGCGCGACTTTTTGAAACTGTCAGCTTTATTCTCGACTTCCCTCGGTGTTACCTTAGCGACAAGTAGTTGCCAATCGAACCCAACTGCCACTAATTCCACTCCCACTGCTAGCAAAGTCACCACCAGTCCTGCCGCCAGCACAGGAGGCAGCGACCAACCTGTGAAGATTGGTTACTTACCGATTACCGATGCTTCGCCTTTATTGATTGCCCATGCGCGTAAACTCTACGAAGCCGAAGGATTAACCGTAGAGCAGCCTCGTCTCTTCCGTTCTTGGGCGCAAGTAGTAGAAGCATTTCTAGCCCGTCAAGTGAATGTGATTCATGTCCTCTCACCAATTCCCATATCACTCCGTTATGGACGTAAATTCCCTATTAAAGTTGTGGCTTGGAATCATACCAATGGTTCAGCGCTGACTGTTTTACCAGAAATCGAAACCGTTAAGAACTTAGGTGGACGTACCATTGCCGTTCCCTTCTGGTATTCCATTCATAACGTGGTATTGCAACAGGTATTGAAAAAAGAAGGCTTGAAAATCACTCGCAAAGCACAGGATGCAGCGATCGCTGATGATGAAGTTAATCTCGTAGTACTGCCGCCTTCGGATATGGTGTCCGCTTTAGCCAATAAATCGATTGGCGGCTATATTGTCGCTGAGCCATTTAATGCGGCGGCGGAAAATCTCAAGACTGGCAAAATCCTCCGATTTACAGGCGATGTATGGCAAGATCACGCTTGCTGCGTAGTAGCTCTTCATGAAGAGGACACGACCCAAAAGAAAGAATGGTCGCAAAAAGTAGTCAATGCGATCGTTAAAGCCCAACTCTGGATTCGGGATAATCGTGAAGAAACAGCACAGATTTTATCGAAGGAAGGAACTGGCAAATATACGCCGCATCCATTACCTGCCCTCAAACGCACCCTCACCTACTACGACAAAGAAGTTTATGGCAAACAGGGCGCAATTAAACATCCAGATTGGAATAACAATCGCATCGATTTCCAGCCCTATCCCTTCCCATCTTATACGGAAGAATTAGTACGTTTGCTGAAAGATACGCAAGTGGAAGGAGATACCGCCTTTTTGCAAAACCTCGATCCCAAGCAAGTCGCTAAGGAATTAGTCGATGATTCCTTCGTGAAAAATGCGCTGCAACAGGTCGGCGGTTTAAAAGCTTTCGGATTAAAAGAAGACTTCTCGCGTTTGGAAACCATCTCCATTTAGCTCCTGTTTTTTCCTTTTTCCTTTCCCCTTTTTCCTTGTCTGCCATGACTTCCACAACCCAACTCACAAAACCTGCATTGCGGATTAAATTACCCTTGCCGCTCTTGGGTTTAGCGATCGCCTCTCTAATCTGGTGGCTATGGACAACCCCCCTTTGGCATAGTGATCCAACCCTCGCTGATTTCTCCCCCGAACGCACCTTTGCTGCCCTAGTCCTCCTATTCAGCAAAGGCACAATCATTCCCCACATTCTCACCAGTCTACGGCGGGTATTTGTGGGCTTGACTGTGGCGATCGCTGTTGGCGTGCCATTAGGAATCTTAGTGGGTGTATCCCGCCCGTTAGAAGAAACCACTTCTGCTCTATTTCAGTTTATTCGGATGATTTCGCCATTGTCTTGGATGCCTGTGGCGGTCATGGTTTTAGGCATTGGCGATCTGCCTGTATATTTCCTGCTATCGATCGCGGCGGTATGGCCCCTCGTATTAAATGCCTCCGCAGGGGTACTTGCGGTGAATCAGCGCTGGCTGCTCCTATCCCAGAGCCTTTGTGCCACGCGCTGGGAAACCTTGACGCAGATCATTATCCCTGCAATTATTCCCCATTTGCTCACGGGTGTGCGCTTAGCGATTGGGATTATTTGGCTGGTGCTAGTTCCTGCGGAAATGTTGGGGGTGAGTGCAGGTTTGGGCTATTACATTCTTGATACTCGCGATCGCCTATCCTATTCAGAACTAGTTGCTGTCATCTTAATTATTGGACTGATTGGCTATGCCCTAGATAGTGTGCTACGGTTTGCTTATCAACAATGGACTCATCGCAACTAGAGTGATTGCTAGCCCATCCTACAGTTTAATTTAGATAGAAAATCCTATATTTTATGGTGAATCTAAAACGTACTCGTGAAGATGTTCTCTATAACGTCATTGATTTAGTTCACCGTCAAGGATTTCATTCTACAGGATTGAAGGAATTACTTTCTAGTAGCGGCGTTTCATCGGGGAGTTTTTATAATTACTTTCATTCCAAAGATGAGTTAGGTCATGCTCTGATTGACTTTAAGTGGCATAAACTCAAATCGGCGCTATTTGGAACGACCCAACCCGATGCGATCGCCCAACTTTTTGCAATGATTGACCAACTTGAGAAAATCCATCAAGCCGAACAACCCTGTGCGGGCTGTTTTCTTGGTAATTTGATTGTGGAACTAGTGGAACATGATGCCAGTTTTCGCCCCCATTTGATTAAGGTATTTGATGAATGGCAGCAGGAAATTGCGCGATTACTCCATGCTGGTAGTTCGCAACTTAAACCCAAAATCGATCCCGATCGCTTAGCGCAACAACTTCTTAGTGCGATCGAGGGGGCATTACTGCTTGGGCGTTTATATAATAATCCTGAACGTTTGCAGCATTGCCTTGATGGATGTCGTGATTTATTAAAAGCATCACTACGATAATGATTTTGTAAAAATCCATGATTCTCAAAGCCGTTTCTTATCTATCACCAAATCTATTTTGGTATTACCAAGCGATTACCGAAGCGATTTCTCGCAACTGCGGTCTGACTATAGAATTAATAGAAGCAACAACCGATCCACTGGATGACCAATTATTACGGAATGATCATTGGGATTTCATGTTTATCTGCGGACTGCCCCTAATTCGCCATAATCGCCTAGCAGTAAGCCCATTGCAGTTATTAGCTGCGCCCGTGATGTTGGGCGATCGCTATGAAAATCAGCCGATTTACTTTGCCGATATTGTTGTGAATGCTGCTAGTAATTTTAAGCAATTTAAGGATTTGGCAGGAACAAGATTCTGTTATAACGATCGCGGTTCTAATAGTGGATATAATCTGTTGCGTTATCGCTTATTACAACATTTACATCACAAAGAAACATCTTATTTTAGTCATGCGCAACAATCTGGTTCCCATCAGCGATCGCTTCAATGGATTGCCAATGGATTAGCAGACTGTGCTTCTATTGACAGCGTGGTGATGGAGACAGAATTACGCCAATTCCCTGAATTAAGAAAATCCTTCCGAATTATAGAATCAATGCGGTCACCTATGCCTCCGATCGCTGTATCATCACGCTTAGAGGCAAGTTTAATCGCACAGTTGCAAAGTACTTTATTCTATCCTGATTCAGATTTGCAAGCAGCAATGGCAATAGCTCAAGTCAAGCGCTATGCAAAAGTAACAGCACAGGATTATGAACCTATCGCTGTTACTTTTGATGCAGCTATGGAATTAGGCTATGAGGCAATCGCTTGAGTATGGTGATAGCGAGAGTAGCGATCCTGTTGGCTTAGGGCTTGTCGCTGGGCATTCTCATGAAGTTGTGCAAATAATTGCCGTTGCGTATTGCTCCCACCCACCTCATGCAAGCAATGAATCACAGGCTTTAATTCCTTAGTAGTTTTTTTCCAGTCATAGAGGGCATAGGCAATTAGTCCCCTAGCCACTGGTAGAGCCACTTCTTGCCAAATCTTTTGTAAGTAAGGTTGAACTTGATGGGCATAGGCTTCCATACTAAAGAGCATTTCCTTTGTCAAATCAAGACGATTAGCACGGGCAAAGGCATAGATATAGTGCAAATCTTGAAATGGAAGCGCATGTTCATGGAGGCGATCGCACAAATAAGGGGTAATTTCTTGCCAACGCTGATCGACATCAATTCCCAAAAGTTCTAAACGCATTAATAGAGAAATTGCACCCACTTGATCCTTGGGGGTTGATTGACGCGCTTTACCCCAAACATGATCATCATAGATGGATAGAACTCGCTTAAATTCTCCCTGTGCTAGATAGAAAAGCGCAATATGCCACCAGTTATGGGTATAAAGCATGGAATTACAATTTTCCCAAGTATCAGCAAAACTTTCCATCCATTCAATGCCCTCTTGGTAACGTCCGCGAGTTTCCATCACATGGGCAACGGCGTGTTGCGCCCAAGGATCATAGCGATTAATATCTAGGGCGAATCTTGCGAGTCGTTCGGCTTCATCAAGGCGGCTACTCTGTTCAAATCCAAAGGCAAGCATTCCCATTAAATAATGATTACCCACATTGGCATTGAGGGCGCTACCAGCAATGCAAGTTAACCCTGATTTATTACCTGTATAGAAGTAATGATATTGCCCCTGTTGCACCGCTAACAAATCCTGGGGATAGCGAGTCACTATTTCTTCGCAATAGGCGATTGCCCGATCGATTTCTTTCTCTGCCCAAGCTTCCGTTGCTAAAAAATGTAATCTTTCCCGCTCATTTGCATTTGCAACATGATTTCGCGCCTGTTGTAAATAGGGCATTGCTCTCTGGGCATCATGGGCATTTTCTTGGGTGAGATAATAAGCCGCCGCCAAGGTATTCGCCAAAACAGATTCCGGATCTGCTGCCACTGCTGCCACGATGCTCGACTCAGCTTGATTGCCATAGCATAAACACTGCTCTGTATATCGATCAATTGCGGCGATCACTGTTGCAGAAACAGTGGTTACATCAAGTTCCTGAGCATCTTTGAGCATAATTATTGTCAACCCCTAAGGCTGAAGTCACGGTTAAATGCAGTTACCGAGAAGTTAATCTACGGTATTTTGCAGTATTTACAGTAGATTAGAATGAATCAATCATAAAAGTCAAGGGATCACGGGGGATCAAACCTGTCACTGCCCCTACTCAATGGCTGAATTAAATCGCTGAAGCCGCTAAAATAAAACCCAAAAAGCTTTCTTGGCAAAGATTTCCGGCAATATAGGATCAAGTTTTTCCCAAATAGTGTCACGGGCAAAAATTAGATTTTTATTGCAAAATCGTTACCCGCTAATCTAGTTTCAAGTGAGTTTAATCGTTAAACATTCATAATTAATGGCATCAAATAGCTTGCTTTTGGGCTGTCGAGGTGCTAGTTTTGAACCAAGAATCTACGGTAACTTTATCGGGCTATCGTAGTTTTGTCTGAATTAAGTAAGAGTAGAAACTAGGGGTATAAAAGTAATGAGCCAAGTTTTGCAAGAGGTCTTGTCTGCAAACCAAGCTTACGCAGAGCATTTTGGTGATAAAGGTGATTTACCTCTACCGCCGAGCCGTCATTTTGCCATCTTGACCTGTATGGATGCCCGTCTTGATCCAGCAAAATACGCCGGACTAGCAGAAGGAGATGCCCATGTGATTCGTAATGCTGGTGGACGTGCCAGTGATGATGCTATCCGCTCGCTAGTTATTTCTTACAAACTACTTGGCACAAAGGAATGGTTTGTCATTCATCACACCGATTGCGGAATGCAGTTATTTACGGATCAAACGATTCGCAAATTACTGGCAAGTAGCCTGAAAACCTCTTCCATTGATGAAAATGGTTGGCATGATTCGGGGGAAGGTGAAGGCTCTAATGAAGCAGAATTTATCGATTGGTTAACTTTCCCAGACTTGGCGGAGAGTGTCGTCATTGATGTGAAACGGATTCGCAATCATCCCCTTGTACCGCAGGAAATTCCGATCTATGGCTATATCTATGATGTTAAGACAGGCAAATTGATTGAAGTGCCTGAGGCAAGTTCTATTGGTAAGGCAGTATTGCATTGATATTGCATAAATTTTTTACACCATCTTCTCTGAAATTCTTTTTACTGAATTGGCGACAATCACCATGTCTGACAACTATCGCTTTGAGACTTTACAAATCCACGCTGGACAAAAACCAGATCCCACAACTAATTCCCGTGCTGTCCCCATTTATCAAACTACTTCCTATGTGTTTAACAGTCCCGATCATGGCGCAAATCTATTTGCCTTAAAGGAATTTGGCAATATTTACACACGGATCATGAATCCGACTACGGATGTTTTTGAACAGCGCATTGCTGCCCTTGAAGGTGGTGTGGCGGCTCTTGCCACTTCTAGCGGACAAGCTGCGCAGTTCCTAGCGATTGCTACCCTTGCCCAAGCAGGGGAAAATATCGTTTCCACTAGTTATCTCTATGGCGGAACCTATAACCAGTTCAAAGTAACTTTACCCCGTTTAGGAATAAACGTTAAGTTTGTCGATGGCGATAATCCTGAAGACTTTCGTAAACAAATTGATGAAAATACCAAAGCTCTGTATGTGGAAACCCTTGGTAATCCTCAATTCAATATTCCTGATTTCGAGGCTTTAGCAGCGATCGCCCATGAGCATGGCATTCCCTTAATTGTTGATAATACCTTTGGTGCTGGTGGCTATCTAGCCCGTCCAATCAAGCATGGAGCCGATATCGTGGTTGAATCGGCGACTAAATGGATCGGCGGTCATGGTACTTCCATCGGTGGTGTGATTGTTGATTCTGGTAAATTCAACTGGGGTAATGGGAAATTCCCGATCTTCACTGAGCCATCGGCGGGCTACCACGGTTTAAACTTCCATGAAACCTTTGGCAATATTGCTTTCATTATCAGAGCCAGAGTTGAAGGATTAAGAGATCTTGGTGCATCGATTAGTCCATTTAATTCTTTCTTGTTAATCCAAGGCTTAGAAACCCTCTCGCTAAGAGTCGATCGCCATATCCAGAATGCTCAAGCTCTTGCAGAATGGCTAGTTAATCATCCCAAAGTGGAATGGGTAAATTATCCCGGATTGCCCAGTCATCCTTACCACGATCGCGCTAAGAAATATCTTGAACATGGCTTTGGCGCAGTGCTGAACTTTGGGATTAAAGGTGGTTTAGAAGCAGGTCGGAGTTTTATTAATGCTGTGAAACTGGCGAGCCATCTGGCTAATGTCGGCGATGCCAAAACCTTGGTGATTCATCCCACCTCTACCACGCACCAACAGCTATCAGAATCAGAGCAAAAATCCGCAGGTGTAACCCCTGATTTGATCAGAGTTTCCGTTGGTTTGGAACATATCGAAGATATCAAAGCTGACTTTGAGCAAGCATTTCAGCAAATCTAGTAAGTATTGGAGTTGTTCTGTAAGTGTCATCTGATAAGTACAACTCCAATTCCAAAATATCAATATGAAATACCAAAATTGTATCTCTGATCGCACAAAGTTCTACAAAATCTCTCAACCGCTACAATTGGAACTAGGCGAAACCCTAAATCATGTGCAAATTGCCTATCGCACTTGGGGAAAACTGAATACAAAGGGAGATAATGCCATTCTCATTGCTCATGGATTTTCGGGTAATGCTGATGCAGATGTTTGGTGGGATCAGCTATTTGGGAAAGAGAAAATTTTCAATCCTGAACAAGATTTTATTGTTTGTACTAACGTTTTAGGAGGTTGCTACGGTTCTACTGGGGCAACTTCCATTAATCCTGAAACTGGTAAACCTTACGGGGCAAGCTTTCCTGCGATCACGATTCGCGATATGGTGCGATCGCAATATGAAATAATGCAAGGTCTAAATATTTCTCAATGGAAGTTAGTTATCGGCGGATCGATGGGGGGAATGCAAACCCTAGAATGGGCAGTTATGTATCCTGATCTTGTTAGAGGAATTATTGCAATTTCTACATCAGGTCGTCATTCCCCTTGGAGCATTGCCCTTGGAGAAACTCAACGTCAAGCAATTTATGCTGATCCTCTCTGGCAAAATGGCAATTATGATCAAGATAATCCGCCACATCAAGGATTAGCGATTGCTCGAATGATTGCGACTTGTTCCTATT
>JBAXSK010000135.1:0-11236 GCA_037130765.1 Pseudanabaena sp. ELA607 | reverse complement strand
GCAGTCCCATTGCGACGACGATCTGCAAGAGCTAATTGCTGATGAGTTAGAAAGCATCGCTGATTGAATCGTAATTCAAAAATAACTAAGAACTTATAGCTAGCTATGGCGAAAAATTGCGCGGTAATTGTTGGAATTAACGATTATGATGAGATTTCGCCTCTGAAGTATGCCAAAAGCGATGCTGAGAGGATGCGTGATTTTTTCATGCAGGATTTGGGCGTTAGTCACGATGATCTATACTTTTTTACCGATGACTCGCCACGCAATGCTCAGGGGCGCAAGACTCAGCCGACATACGGAACGCTCAAATCTTTTTTAGGTGATCGCTTTGAAAATTCATTTTTATCCGCAGGGGATACGCTGTGGTTTTACTTTAGCGGTCATGGGATGCCCTGTGAGGGTCGGGATTATCTGTTGCCTAGTGATGGTAATCCGCGAACTATGCCCGCTTTGGGAATTGCGATTAGCGATGTAACGGAACGCTTGCGGCGGAGCGGGGCGGATAATGTGGTGATGTTGATCGATGCTTGTCGTAGTGATGGCGCGAAGAATGCGGGTATGGGCATTGGTGAGGAGAAGCAACAGGGTGTAATTACGTTCTTTTCTTGCAGTCCGTCGCAGGTTTCCTATGAGATTGATGAGATTGGGCAGGGGGCGTTTACGAATGTGTTGTTGGAGGCATTGCGGATTCAGGGTGAGGGGAATTGTGCGACGGTGGAGCGTTTTGCTAATTATTTGAAATCCCGTGTGCCGCAGTTGACGCAGAGATACAAAAATTATGCCCAAGCTCCTTATGTTGTGATTGAACCTGAAACGAAGTTGCATTACATTCTGTTGCCGAAGTTTGCCAATCTTACGGATATTGCCTTACTGAGAGAAAATGCGCTTGAGGCTGAAAATGAGGAGGATTATGATTTAGCTTTTCAGTTATGGCTGCGGGTAAATGTTGCGGCTGGTGGTACGGATCTTAAGGCTATTAAAGCTTTTCAGCGTTTGGCTAATAAGCATCCACCATCAAATCTGCCAAAACCAACACTGACCACTAGTCAACAAGGTAATAAAGCCCCATCAGTATCGCCTAAGCCATCAGTAGCTACAGGCTGGCGTAAAAATGCTAATGCTGTCATGCGTCAGGCTATCGAACAATTACACCCGACTGTGGAATTGCTGAGTGCGAAGGGGATTGATTATCGTAAATTAGAAAAATTGTTGAATGATCAGCAATGGTATGAGGCGGATCAGGAAACTCGGCAGTTGATGCTTACGGTGACGAATCGGGAAAAAGAGGAATGGTTGAGAGAAGAAGATATTAAAAACTTTCCTTGCGAAGACTTGTTAACGCTAGATCGCCTGTGGGTGGAATATGGCAAGAAACATGGCTATGAGTTTGGCTTTAGTGTGCAGAAGCAAATTTATGTCAAGTGTGGTGGTAAACTAGATTTTAGTTTTCCCAGTGATGAGACTTGGGAAAAATTCTGTGATCGCACCGCATGGAAAAGCGAGGGTGAATGGGTGGACTATCCCAACCAATTTTTTAAGAATAATTTTATGAGTATGAAGGGACACCTCCCTGTGGGTGTGTGGTGGACACCTCCCTGGTGGTGTTGGGGTCGGTCGGGTCTGCTGTTGGTGTCTCTTTTCTCGCATCAAGACTTGTGAGGTGTAAACCATAAGGCTTTTACACTTCTATTAAGATTTGTAAACCGACAATTTCTTACAGCATAATCAGTATTCCAGCGATCCGTTACCTGTCACCAGCCTCTTCATCAACAATTCGTAAATTCATCAAAAAAGTAACGCACCTAAATCTTATTTGATGAGAGTTATTTTTCCATCACATCCTGTTTAAGAACTAATCGACTAAATAAATAATGCCGGAGAAACATGAAAAAATGCACCTAACTCCTTTGCTTGTGACTTACTGATAGCACGCTTACCACTCAAAATTTCTGACACAATTCCCTTAGAGCCGATCACTTTAACTAAATCAACTTGTTTAAGCGATCTCACTTCCATCAGATGCAGTAAAACATTACGCGGTGAAGAAATATGGATTGGAAATTCAGCTTCCTCATAGGATTCGACTAGAATTGCCAATGTTTCCAATAGAGTGCTTTCTTCTGGTGATAAATCTTCACCCTTAGCCATCAAACTGTCGATCACCTCAAGAGATTTCTCATACTCAGACTCTGAAGTGATCGCTTTAGGTTGATATTTTTCTAATAGTGAACCGTAAACTTTTGGATCTAATAATGTAGTCATTAGTTTATTTATTTCATATTGAGAACTATTTTGTCAAGTGCTATTCTCTCGAGGGCGATAAAAATTCACTTGCTTTCTAAAGTCGGTGATCTATCCCCTAAACCACACATCAGCCATCAACCTTTATTCGCTATCCTTAGTTTTTTACCATGAAATTAGACCTATCATTAGATTGTTAGTCAAAACAGACAACAGAAGCCATACAATCAATATAACTGATATTTTTAGAGTAAATTTTTGCCCCTTATCTCTGAATTGGCAGATTATTTATAATTTAGTGGATTGACGATTAATATTCATGACACAGTACTTACGAGCGCTATTTTTCAGATTTTGCCCCCCACAAAATCCTTGGTTCCAACACTATCGGCAGCTACGCCATCACGTAGCCCACTACCGGACTAGAGCTATTACCCTTGCCGTGATGTTGAGCATGGTGGCGCTGGTATTTTTGGGCGCACAATCCCCAGCCCAAGCCACCCTCAACGATGATACCTATGACGGCAATATTTACGCCTTGTATGGTGGCAATGGTTCGATTGTGCCCCCGCGCATGACGATCACGCAGTCTTTGGCAATTGGTAGACCAGTAATGGTGGTGTATTACGTTGATGATAGTGCGGACTGCAAAAGGTTTTCCCCAATTCTCAACTATACCCAAGGTTTGTATAGCAAGGCAATTAGTTTGATTCCCGTCGCTGTAGATAGCATTGCCACCAATGACGCTGATCCGGCAAAGCCTAGCCCCGAAGTGCAGTTATACCGTGGTACAGTGCCTCAAACCGTTTTAGTCAACGCCTCAGGAGAAGTGGTTTTTGATCAAGAAGGATTAATGCCCTTTGAAACCGTTGATGCCGAAATTCGCAAAATGTTGGGTTTAGCTCCTGCGCCGAAGGGTTTCAAGGTGCGTAGTACAGAGCGAGCCATTAACGAAATCAATCCCTAAACATTAATGTCTAAATCCTGATGCCATTAAACTAAAATTAGTGGTATTCATCAAAACCTTGGTGGGGTGGGTAACTAGCCCGCTCCCAAGGTATCTTATCCTGATGTAAGATGCTGTAATTTCAAACTATAACTAAATAGTTCCCAAATTATAATTCTATTAACCTATGAATCCAAATCCTGAGATGGCAATCAAAACTAGGTTAGCCCAAAGAGCCGCCCAATTAGCGATTCCGCAAATTAAGCATCATCTCTTTTTGTGTGCTGACCAAACCAAGCCTCTATGCTGTCAAAAAGAAGTTAGTTTAGCAGCATGGGATTATCTCAAAAAACGCATCAAGGAATTAGATTTAGAAGCAACTGTATTTCGTACTAAAGCTAATTGTGTGCGGGTTTGTGAATATGGGCCAATTTTAGTAGTTTATCCCGATGGAATTTGGTATCATTCTGCAACAGAAGAGGTATTAGAACGGATTTTACAAGAACATATTTTAGGGGGTGCAGTGGTTCAGGATTTTGTCTTTATCGGCGGTGCAGAGCTATCAATTACTGATGAAGCTCAATGAATCATCAACAAAAATATTAAGAAATAGATAAGATCATGTATTTCATTGGATTTGATCCGGGTAAAGATAAGTGTGGCATCGCTTTGATTCAAATACCCCAGATTAATGACTCTCAAGTAGAAGAGATTAAACCCAGAGCAATTCACTCCAAATTAATACCCAACTACGAAATTCCCGCTTATGAAATTTTATTTCAAGAAGTCGTCGCGGCTAATGCTTCCCTAGCTATTTTGGAACATTTGGCGCAAGAATATCCAATGTCACAATTGATTTTAGGCAATCAAACCTTGTCGAAATCATGGCACAAGCGAATTAGGCAAAGAATCCCTGATTTAATGATTAGTATGGTAGACGAGCATTCTAGCAGTCAACAGGCGCGACAAAGATATTGGGATATTTATCCGGCGCGAGGTTGTCAGCGTCTCTTGCCCAAGGGAATGCGCACGCCACCACGACCAATTGATGATATTGTGGCATTGATTCTATTGGAACGTTATTTATTAGCCAATAGATAGGGAAAAGCCAAAAATATCATTGGAACTTTCTAACTCCTATATTTTGATTTGCCTAGCTGATTTTGCCCTAACCAATTTTGTCCCCAAGCTAGGGTATAAGTCTTAATAGGAATACCGAATCGCTTCACTAGCAACACTTGGCGCGTTGTCACATTTTCAAAGTTCTCAATTTTAACCTCACTTAAAGGATGCCAGTCATCATAAATCACCAGAGCATTGCCATCAGCAGGTACTGGATTAGCATCCTTGCGCCGCAAATCCCACACATAAAATTGGCTAATTCGAGTGGAAATGGCGGCATTTACATCAGGTAATTGTTTTTTCTGATTGAAGTACTGATCAGGCTGATCCATCGCCAAACTATAGGCAAGCGCAGCGGCAGTCCGATAATCCGTGGTAAAAATTGGGGTTTCGGGACTGATTTTGCCTTCCGTTTGTAAAGCATTCCGTTCCTTTTTGACCATAGGCACTATTTCTGTCCAGCCATAAAGCATCCGATTATCTAAGTCACCATTTTTACCCCATAAAGCAGAAATCGGCAATAGCACAGAATTAATGCAAAATAAAGCGGCGAATAATAACCCCAGCCCTTGCCCAGTCCAAAAAACACCCATACGCCGAGCCTTAGCATCATTACTAGGAGCCGCTAAGCCTAAATATTGCGGAATTAAAGGGAATAGCAATAAATAAGCCGTAATATTCCAATAATATAATGCCGTTGATACCATCGAAATCAAACTAAGAGCGACTGTTGGTAAGGCAAAAGTCCACAGGGCAAAGGTTTGATAGATTTGCTGAGTTGGCGCAATGGCATTAGTTCTTGAATCAGTTGCAGCGGTATTTGACCAAAAGGAACCGCGTTTGATATTTCTGCCAATTTGCCAAAAGAAAAAGCTATTAATTGGGGATAGCATCAGCAGGGAAATGACGAGGAAGCCAATGGGTTCGAGTAGTCGCTGTAATGGCGGGCCCATATCGACACTGCGCGTAGCATAAAATTGGAAGGAAAGAAAAGAATTCTGTAAATTCCAATATAATACTGGACTAAGCATCGCCACTAATAGAATGCCCGCTAGCCAAAATCGCAAATCTCGCCATAATGGACGCAATTGTTTAGTGGTAAGCACTGCGCCGCATAAGCCAAGGGTCATAAAAATAGCATTATACTTCGCTAAACTAGCCAAACCTAAGAGAATCCCCGCCAGATATAACCGCCAACTAGAGCCACGACCATTTTCGAGCCATTCTATAGTAAATACCCAAAATTGTTCCGCTCCGATTAAAGCGATGGTGATCATCACATGGTCATGCCATGCCAAACTGAGCATTAGCCAATACATGGGTGCGCCGCCAATACAGAGGACAACTAAGAGCATTCCCCGCTGCATTTGCGATTTTGACCATTGGGGATAGAGTCGCTGTAAAATCCGCCAATAAGTCCAAAAGAATAAACTATTACTAATCAGATTTAAACCGCGTAAATTCCAATTGGTCATAGTAAAGTTAGCGCCGAATATCTGATGCAACCCATAGGAAATTCCCTGTTGCAACCACACCATTAAAGGGGGATGATCATAATAAGACCAGTCCAGATGTTGTCCCCAAAGCCAATAGTAAGCTTCGTCAGGATTTGGGAAAGCCTGTGACCAAAAGACGATCCGAATTAAGCCATAGATAACAAGACAAGTTCCGAACCATTGCATGATGTTAAAAGATATTCCTGTGATGAAGCATTCCTGTAATGAAGTCTGGCTGTTCTCAATTTAATCATATCTCTTAGGACTTACGCAAATCAACCAAGAACTAAAGTTCTTGGCTCAAAGCAGAAAGTCAGTTAAAACTGACTAAAGAAAGCCTCAAACCAACCTGTTTCAACAGGTTTAAGCTTTGAGCCCGCAATTTATTGCAGGGCAAGTACTAAATCCGTCTAATGCCCGTTTCATAAGTTCCATTTGCCAAAAGTTTTAACCAACGGAATCCCTGACGTAATAGTACTGGATTCATATCGCTCTCAGTTGCGGTTGTCACTTGATTGAGAGTTGACGGACAGCCATAAAAAGTGATGCCATTTTCCGTATAATACATTTCGCGATGACCATGACCGAAAATACAGAGCTTAACTTGAGGAAATTGGGACAGAAAGTGCCGGAACTGTGCGCCATCATCTAAGGCAATTTGATTGAGCCAACTAATTTCTGGGTCTGACTCTAGCTCAGGATAGGGCATAAAAGGATAATGATGTAAAGCAATCAGAATATGTTGCTGCTGATGGCGAGTGATTTCGGTTCTGAGCCAAGCATAGGTTTCCGAATTAATTGCGCCTTCACCGAAGGTGGCATTTAGCTTCACTGAATCGGCACTGATAATTTGCCACTGCCCTAAACTAAAAGAGAATTTAATTCCATAATGATTTTGTTTGGTTAAACTAGCGGCTAAAATCGCAGAATCATCATGATTGCCAGCGATATAATATATAGGGATCTGCCAAGCTGATAATAATTCCTGTAATTGCTCGTATGCAGTAGGTGCGCCCGCTTCGGCTAAGTCACCGGTCAATAGCAGTGCCGCACTGTCATAGGTTGCTGCCACCGCTAACACTTGGCGTAAATGCTCATAGGGACAAACTCCACGCAACAGATCCGAGGCAGCATCAACTAAATGGGAATCAGATATTTGAATGATAGTATGGGTCACAGAATTCATTGAGTTAAAGTTGGTAAGTAACCATCATGAATTATATTCTGCATCGTTCTGGTAGTGGCAGATTTGTCTTACAAAGTACAACCACTGGTAATTTAATTGGGTTTACGATTCATCCCAGTCCCACGGAATCACGGCAAATGTTTGCCTATGATTTGGGTACGGTTTATGACCGATCAACTCTGAGCAATCTCGATCAGTTTCCTGAATTGGCAGATTTGCCCTTTTTTGCGATTGAATATCCGAGTCACCATGATTTTACCACCTGTTTACGGAGTGAATCTTGGTCTAATTTGCATAATTTATTTTTAGCTGAAGCTAAAGCCATTGGTTATAACGGCAACTATAGCCAACCTCCTTTACCAAATGCCCTATCAGCCCTGTGGCAATATACCCCAACCAATCCCGCTGGTTTATGGAAGATGCCTGCTTGGGGTTTATGGGTTGATGATGATGGGGTGTGGTTGGGCAATCGTCAGGGAATAGTCATTAAATTTAATCATGATGGCGCAATTTGTCAGCAATGGAACTTGTCTAAGAGTGTCTGGAATTTATGCGCTCATCAAGGGAAAACTTATGCTAGTTGTGATGATGGTTATATCTATGATTTAAGTGGTAAATTACCGGAAATCTTTTATCAAGCCCGATGGGATCGAGTTTCGCAATGGAGTGATTTTCATATTGATGGGTTTAGTTGCCATGAAAATCAGTTACATATTATTGATGGCTATGGCAAGCTCACCCAAGTTAAGATTACCCCAGTTAAGCATTGCCAGACAAACAGTATTCCTAAATCAGTGCAATGGGAAAAAGAAACTAATTTCATGCGTAATTGGTTTCTGGCTGCCGATGAGCATCAGTTATATCAAGGGCATAGTCAGGGCATTCATGCTTATGATAGAACTTCGGGTAAATTAATTTGGGCCCAGATGACAGAATCTCAAGTCCTGTGCGGAGTGATGACCGATGATGCCCTGATCATTGGCTGTAGTAATCGCTGGCTTTATCGCGTGGTCAAAAACGGCGATCTCAAAGCAAAAACCACCACGATTACGCCATTGGCTCAATGCATGGGCGGCATTTACAGTTGCACTCGTTCTGATGATGGTGCATATATCTTTGTCAGTGATCACGAAAGCTATCTCTATGCTTTTACGCCGTCGGGAGAACTGCTCTGGCAAAGACCCACGGGTTGCGGAGCGGCTTTAAATTTACAATGGCATAGGTCGCCTTGTGGTGGGGAGCGCCTCTATGCCACCACCACCGAGGGCACATTAGCCGTCTTTGCCGTAGATGCCGCCACGATGCAGCATTTGAGCTTAGACCATCAGACCCATCATGAGCTATCTGTGCCTACCGCATTGCCCCCATCTCCTAAGCCCAAAAAGCGCAAACCTAAACCAGATCTAGTAGCGGACGAATCTGGCAATATATCTACAACAGAAATTACCGCTGCTGCCATTGTGGAATGTGTGCTTATAGGTAGTAAAGTTCGGGTGCGGGTGATTTCTGATGGCTATCACAAGGATTGGTCAGTACAGTTTCCCACTAAGTTACGGCAAGTGGGCGCAAAATATCGCGTGGCAAAACTTACGCCTGTACCTGAAAAAAACTTTTATCGCGCTTCGGGCACTATTGAGCGTCTTGCAGATCTAGAGCATGACTAATAGACCTTGACTAATTACGGCGAATGGTCAGACAAGCCCAATCCTGCCGCCGCCAAAGTGTAGCAATATTCCATTTATGGGACTCTAAAGCATCGGCAACTTTTGGTACTTGATCTAATAAAATGCCGCTGAGAATGCCCCAGCCATTGGCTTTGACAATATGCTCAAATTCGGGCACTAGCTCAATAATTACATCCGCTAAGATGTTGCACACAAAACCATCGGCTAAAACTGGCATGGCATGGCGCAGATGCTCAATCGTACCTTCTTGCACCCAAAGCTGTTCGGGAGGCAAATCATTGAGAGCGCGATTATGATTGGTGGCTTTGATCGCTAAAATGTCATTATCAACTGCATAAACCTGTCTTGCACCTAGCATCAGAGCGCCAATACCCAGAATGCCAGAGCCACAGCCAATGTCCGCCACAATGATGTCTTGCTCTGGCTTGATTCCCCACAGACGCATCTCTAAAGCTTCTAGACATAACTGGGTAGTGGCGTGAGTCCCCGTGCCAAAAGCACTACCGGGATCGAGGCGGAGCGCATGGCGAGTAATATCGGGCGGCGGTTCAATCCAAGCGGGATAAACCGTAAATAAATCACCAATGTCTTGGGGTTTCCAGTGTTGTTTCCAACTCGTAGACCAGTCCTCTTCGTTAATCAAAATCCAGCGCGTCGAAGGCGGTTCTAAACCCATCATCATGGCATCTTGCTCTAACCACAACGACAATGCGGCTAAATCGAGCAAACTGGCTTTTTCTTCGAGCATATAGGTGCGCAGATAAAGCTGATGCCCTTTAATTTGGGAAGCAATTCCTTGACAGCCAAAGTTTTGCAGTCGCCAGAAAATTGTTTCCTCTAGCACCGGCTGGCAAAGAATTTGAATTTCCCACCAATTATTGACTGGGGCACTTAGCAGCATAGATTTAGCCATGAAAGATTCAGTGAATGAAGCAGCGAGAATGGATGATTAACAAGATGTAATATGAGAGCCTTATATAGATTACGACCTACCGCACATTGCCTCGACACGGGTGACATGATTGGCAGACAAGATGTCCGCCCTACCATAGTTTAATTAACGATTGGCTTAATTAACGGTTTGATTTTTAATTTCTGGATTACGTTATCGTTTAAGTTGTTTAATCTCAACATGATCCATTATCCCTAATCTTGGATATATTTTTCTTCATAGAATAGTTCTCGTTCGGCCCGTTGCGCTTCGCGTCCCACATAGGCGGCGTGATCAAGCTTAGTCACGGGACAGTCTGGGGTTTCAAAAATCGCGATACATAATTCTTTGGCTGTGCGCCCTTGATAAACAGTCACGGGGCTACGGTTGACTTTGCCTTTAGCCGGAATGGGTTTGCCAGTTTCCGGATCGACAGCTAAACCTTGCTCATTAATCACATTAGAGAAATGTTTGGCACAGATACAGCCCTGTTCAGCATCAACGTAGATGATAAAGTAGCCGCCATCATCGAGTTGGAGCGGGCGTTTGGATAATTCATGATCAAGGTCTTGGGCTTGTTGCAAAGAAAATGACATAAGCAGGGGTAACCTAAAAAATATGTGGATATAATGATGATAATTGGGGGATATATCAGATAAAGTCAGGTTTACAGCAATTCTCATGCTGATGAGTTATAGGCAAGGGGCTTAAGCCCCTTGTTCAGTAAGCTTAGATAAAATCATGTGTGCCTTACTAGACTGAAAACCGCTATAAATATTGCAGGAAGGTAAATTACTATTATCTCAGAAATAATAGAGCGATCATCAACAAAATCTAGCTAAAAATCCGCCAAGATTGCGCCAATGCCATTAGTACAGCAGTTTTTGATCTAACACCATACAGATGTTAATCATAAAAACAGAAAGCGCGGTAATCATGAATCTTTCTGGTTATGTATCTTTACAACTCATCCTTAATTATTTATTACTACCGAAATAATTAAGAAGTAACCATAGATTTGGATTAGGTTGCTCAGTTTGCCTTATGACTGATGTTACTTTGGTGCTTGATTAACGACAAAATTATAGGAGCAATCTAAGTTTATGAAGTTATTGCAACAATGGCGTACTTTTTGGACTAATTTAATGGGAACCCGTCCCATAGGAGTCCGCTCTAAATTCCGTGGTGTAGCAATAGAAAAGCAGATGAGGCATTGGGGACTAATGACGCTGCTATTGTTGCTATTGATTAATCCGATGGTGCATTTACCTTGGTTTAATTCAGCCCAATTGTTGGCGCAACCGATGACAAATCCTGTGCATTTACCTAATAACATGATTGCCCAAACTCTACCCACGGGACAATTACCGACAGGACGGACTGAGCAGTTATTTACGCCAATTCTCGACCCATTTTTAACAGCGGGAAAATTAGCTGAAGCTGAGACGAAATTCACCACTTATCTGAGTCAGTTTCCCCAAGATGACAAGGCGCGGTTTAGTTTAGGTGTGGTGCAGTTGTTGCGCGGTGTGGAGCGGCTGAGTCAGTCTTTTTATCGCTATGGATTGCGCCGGGTGGGGAATGGTATGGGGTTACCGTTTATGCGGTTGCCGATTCCTGATAATT
>JBAXSK010000134.1:0-11239 GCA_037130765.1 Pseudanabaena sp. ELA607 | reverse complement strand
CCCCTAAAGTAAGGGGGATAGAGTCTTAACTAGTTCTCCCATAGACTCTTAAGATCAGGGATAATTGTCTGGAGATGTTGGTCTGGTTGATGATTTAAGCCCAACCTGAAAAAGTCCAACCTAAAACAGTGCCAACTGAAAAGCCCAAGCCTAAAATACAAGCTGCAAGCCCACCCAAGGCCTAAACCCAAAAAGCTCACACCTACACCAAGATTTGTTATCGCATAGGGACATTACCGTGGTTTCTTCTACTTTTGCACCGGCTGCGGTTGAGTCAGGTATTACTGACCGCTCCATGATTGCCATCCTAGACTTTGGTTCACAATATTCCGAACTAATTGCCCGCCGGATTCGCGAAACACAGGTTTACTCTGAAGTTTTACCATATCATACATCCGCCGAAAAAATTCGTAATTTTGCTCCAAAGGGCATCATTCTCTCTGGTGGCCCTAGTTCGGTTTATGACGAACACGCGCCGATGTGTGATCCTGAAATTTGGAATTTAGGCATTCCCATTTTGGGGGTTTGTTATGGGATGCAGTTAATGGCGCAACAGCTAGGCGGTGATGTGGCGCGTTCCGATCGCGGGGAATATGGCAAGGCAGCATTGTTTATTGACGATCCAACGGATTTATTAACTAATGTTGAAGATGGCTCTACGATGTGGATGAGTCATGGCGATTCGGTATTAACTTTGCCCGAAGGTTTTGGCATTTTAGCCCATACAGAAAATACGCCCTGTGCAGCGATCGCCCATGCCGAGAAGAAGCTCTATGGGGTGCAATTCCATCCCGAAGTCGTGCATTCTGTGGGCGGTATTTCTTTGATTCGTAATTTTGTCTATCATATTTGCGAATGTGAACCCACCTGGACTACGGCATCATTTATTGAAACTGCGATCCGCGAAATCCGTGCCCAAGTGGGAGAGCGGCGGGTTTTACTGGCATTGTCTGGGGGCGTAGATTCCTCTACCTTGGCGTTTCTCTTACATAAAGCTATTGGCGATAACCTGACTTGTATGTTTATTGATCAGGGCTTTATGCGCAAGCTAGAACCAGAGCGACTGGTCAAATTATTTGAGGAACAGTTTCATATTAATGTCGAATATGTCAATGCTCAGGAGCGTTTCTTAGCACAGTTAGAAGACATTACCGACCCTGAACAGAAGCGGAAGCGCATTGGTTACGAATTTATCAAGGTATTTGAAGAAGAATCGAAACGGCTGGGGCCCTTTGATTTTCTGGCCCAAGGCACGCTATACCCTGATGTGATTGAATCGGCAGATACTAATGTCGATCCGGCCACAGGACAACGGGTGGCGGTCAAAATCAAGAGCCATCATAATGTAGGTGGTTTACCTCCTGATTTGCGCTTTACTTTGGTGGAACCATTACGGAAACTGTTTAAAGATGAGGTGCGCAAAGTTGGTGCAGCGCTAGGTTTACCAGAAGAGATTGTGAAGCGTCAGCCTTTCCCTGGTCCTGGTTTAGCGATTCGGATTATTGGTGAAGTGACCCTAGAGCGCCTCGAAATCTTGCGCGATGCTGATTTGATCGTGCGTCAAGAGGTAAATCGTTCGGGGCAATATCATCAGTTATGGCAGGCATTTGCGGTACTTTTGCCAACGGTGCGCAGTGTCGGTGTCATGGGTGATAAGCGCACCTATTCCCATCCGGTGGTGTTGCGTTTAGTGACGAGCGAAGATGGCATGACCGCTGACTGGGCAAGGGTTCCCTATGATTTGCTCGAAACCATTGCTAATCGCATTGTGAATGAAGTAACAGGAATTAATCGGGTGGTTTTGGACATAACTTCTAAGCCCCCTGGCACTATCGAATGGGAATAGCCTAGATGATGGTTTATGCTCTGCTGAGAAATCATTACAGAATTGTCTAGATAAAGATCTAGGGTTCTTCCCGATCCTTGACTTATGAGTAAAATCAGGGATCGGGTTCCATCTATCATATCAACTGAATTTCTAGTTAATATGAATTATCAACCAAACAATCACTTTAATAATTAATCTCTCTTAATCACTATGATCACTGCGACTAATTCAACGATAAATAAAGTGCCTGTAACAGTTTTAACCGGCTTTTTAGGCGCAGGTAAAACTACTTTGCTCAATCATATTTTGACCCAAGAACATGGTAAAAAAATTGCCGTCATTGTCAATGAATTTGGCGAAATTGGCATTGATCAGCAATTAGTAATTGGCGCTGATGAAGAAATATTTGAAATGAATAATGGCTGCATTTGTTGCACCGTGCGCGGTGATTTAATTCGGATTATTAGTAACTTGATGCGGCGGCGACAAAAATTTGATCATCTCGTGATTGAAACTACGGGTTTAGCCGATCCGGCTCCGGTAATTCAAACTTTTTTTATGGATGAAGATGTGCGGGATCATGTGCAATTAGATGCGGTAGTTACCGTAGTTGATGCAAAACATATTCAGCAACATTGGACGGATCGGGAAGTAATTGAACAGGTGGCTTTTGCCGATGTAATTTTACTCAATAAGACTGATCTAGTGCCACCGGCTCAACTTAAATCATTGGAAGAAGATCTGCGAGAAATGAATATTCTGGCGCGGGTTTATCATACAAAATTGGCGGCTGGAGGCGGGGCTGGTCAGGATGCTAAGATTAAAGATTTAATTCCTAAACTATTAGATGTGGGTGGTTTTGCTTTAGAACGCATTTTAGAACAAGAGCCTGATTTTCTCAAAGCTCCAGATACCGATTCTCATGATCACGACCATCACCATGATCACGATCACGGCGACCACGAACACCATACTCATGGGGATCACGACCATGAACACCACCACGAAGCGGAACCAAATCACATCCATGATAGTTCCATTATTTCTATTAGTATTCGCACTGAAGGAGTGGTAAATCCGCAGAAGTTTCAGGAATGGATTAATTATTTGCTGCCCAACCAAGGACAGGATATTTTCCGTTTGAAGGGTATTCTCAATATGGCAGGCTTACCGGATCGGTTTGTGTTTCAAGGGGTGCATATGCAGTTTGATGCGGATCGGGATCGTCCTTGGCGTGATGGTGAGCCACGTCTGAACCAGTTGGTATTTATTGGACGGAATCTCCATGAAGTAGAGATCCGGCAAGGTTTTGCGGCTTGTTTAGAGTAAAGCGATAGCAGGTGATGAGCTATGGTAATTCTTTAACTAAGGGATTATCAAATAGAAACATGATTCCAAATAGAAATATGATTGATCAATGATCTGTAGTTGAGTTTTCCAATCAGTCTTCTAAAATTTAGCGATAATTATCATAATTTAAACATTACGGTAATACATGATTAAGAAAACATGAGTAAATCATCGTTTATGTCATCATTGCTTTAACAATATAGTCAATCCTGCTTAAATTTTCTGGAGATTTCTGGTCTATGACTATGTATCAGGTACATTTAATTGGTGAAGCACAGGGCTTGGATACGACGATTGAGGTTGATGAAGACGAATTTATTTTAGATGTGGCAGAGGCGGAAGGAATTAAATTACCTTTTAGTTGTCGTGCTGGTACTTGTTCCACTTGTACTGGGCGCGTTCTTGAAGGAGATGTGCAGGAGTCTGGCGGTAGTCCTGATATGTTTTTTAATAAAGGTCAGCGGGAAGCTGGTTTCCGTTTATTGTGCATTGGTTCACCTACATCAGATTGCACGGTTCTCATTCATCAGGAGCCAAATATCAAAAAATTCTAAATGCCAATAAATTAGAATTCGCTCTAACTATACACTAACCGAATAGTTTAAATCAAACTTTAGATGATGTAGATGAAAATTCAAATTAAGTAGAGTGAGAATATTCTCATTCTACTTTTTTATGTTTTTTATGATTGGAATTTTATACTTATAGACATTTAAAATTATTCTGGTACATTACAAGCACTTGACCACCCCCCGCCTGCGGCGTACCCCTCCACGGGAGGGGAATTTTAATTCTAGTGATTAAGCACCGCGTACCCAGCCATTAATTGTAAAACGACTATCCACAAACTTGCGACTAGGGCAAATGATCGGTAACACTTCATGCATAAACTGACTCGGGAAGAAAACGATACTATTATTGCGCGGTTGAATCTGATGGGAAGAATGAGCCGCCATCATGAGATTATTTTCCATTGCGCCATCATAAAGCACTAACTCGCCACCAGAAAAGCCTTTGGGTTCGCGATGGAAGTAATAGACATAGGTTAAAATCCGATTAGCCGTGTCTGGGCTGCCGTTGTCGTTGTGGAGTTTGTAAAAGTGACCATCGTTGTGGGCGGTGAGTTGGGCTTCTATGCCTATGGGAATAAAGGAGCGAATTTTGAGTTGTTCGCAGACTTTTTCAATGTATCCAGTTAGTTTGCTTTTGAGCAGGGCTTCAAATTCAGGAAATTGATATAAAACTTGAGAACGGCGGTAACTTTCGTCGCCATTGGTGTTAATGCTACCTACGAAGTTGGTTTCTTGATCGATGGTATAACGAAATAAGTCGCGCAACTGTTGCCATGAGAGGAAATTATCGATCTGTAAGAACTGAATGGGAATGATTTCGCTAGGGGCTTGGGCAAAAGCATTGGCTTCGGTAAATAATATGGGTGCTATGGTAGCTGAAATATGATTAGTTTCTGTTTGAGTGGTATTAGCTGGTTGAGCGGTAATTTGATTAGCTGTGGTTGAGGTGGTGTAGTTGGTGATGGGATAATGAATTAGTTCAAATTGAGGGGTAATATATTCAGGTGAATGATTGCTCTTAGGCGATGGGAACAGAGATTTACTGGGTTCAGATTTAGTGGTATATGGTGCTGTGGCAGCTATTTCAGGGGCAATTTGCCAGAATATTTGCGATGGGGAGTTGGCGGCGGTTAAGGAATTACTGGATGATTTTAGAATCAGATAACAGCGAAAGTTACGCCAAGGAAATGAGTGGGCTGGGTCTAAATTAGGATTTTGACTAGATTTGTTTGAGTGGTTGCGCTCCAATTCGGCAATGATTTGCTCTATGGCAGCAGTGGGCAGATTTAGCAACATCGCTAGTTCGTTGGTGGTGAGCCAGTATCCCTGATTAGCGATGTGCTGCACCATCTGCAATTGTTCCATGAGCAGTTCTAAATGCTCTAGGGCTTCTGGTGTGGGCAGGCTGGGATAATTAAAGCCTCGATTTTCTAAGTTATTTATCAAATTAGCTGCCATAGCCTGCCATGACAATTGAGGTTGTGATTCCATTGGTTATTCCCAGTTGGTATATTCCCAATATATCAAAATCCCCGACTAGCAGGGATGTCTCCTATTCTAAGAGTTTCTTTGTCTCCATTGCCGTTTCCAATAGATCAAAATCCCCGACTAGCAGGGATTTTTAAAACCATTCAGATCAAAGATGAAAAAATCGGTTTCCAATAGATCAAAATCCCCGACTAGCAGGGATATTAACCACTTTGGACTTCAGGCAAAGCAGTTAGCTGAGTTTCCAATAGATCAAAATCCCCGACTAGCAGGGATACCCGCAAAAAGTAGGTAGTAGCGTGACGTATGCAAGGTTTCCAATAGATCAAAATCCCCGACTAGCAGGGATATCATTGTTATTTTTGCTTTTTTTGGGAGCAATGGGTTTTCCAATAGATCAAAATCCCCGACTAGCAGGGATGGTACTTGTAGAGCCTTATATAGAATGGCTTGAGGGGTTTCCAATAGATCAAAATCCCCGACTAGCAGGGATATATATGCAAGTTGAATTTAAAACTCTCAAAGTCGCGTTTCCAATAGATCAAAATCCCCGACTAGCAGGGATTTGCGAACTTCAGTGGGCAGCGTACCAAGAGTCGTGTTTCCAATAGATCAAAATCCCCGACTAGCAGGGATGTGCGAATTTTCGTGTTTTTCTTACTTTTTACTTTGGTTTCCAATAGATCAAAATCCCCGACTAGCAGGGATATTTGGGCTAGACAACAACAAGTTTTCTATTTCTATGTTTCCAATAGATCAAAATCCCCGACTAGCAGGGATCATAAAGATAAGAAACGTAGAGATAATTTCCAACGGTTTCCAATAGATCAAAATCCCCGACTAGCAGGGATTTTAACCAATTCCACAAAGTGATTAACGCTTTGTGTTCAGTTTCCAATAGATCAAAATCCCCGACTAGCAGGGATGATCTCTCATTAGAATTGCCGGCAAACTCATCATTCTTGTTTCCAATAGATCAAAATCCCCGACTAGCAGGGATTGCATCGCTATTGCGCCAAATCGGGCCCGTCTCGCAACTGTTTCCAATAGATCAAAATCCCCGACTAGCAGGGATAACATTCAGCAGCAGGCGATCCGGCGGTTTGACCTAAAGTTTCCAATAGATCAAAATCCCCGACTAGCAGGGATGTGATTCCTTGCTTAGCCAAATCAGAAAATGTAATCGTTTCCAATAGATCAAAATCCCCGACTAGCAGGGATTTTTCGCTTCCCAGAAACCGTTAGGGGCTTTAACTACCAGTTTCCAATAGATCAAAATCCCCGACTAGCAGGGATTATCCCTGAATCTCCGATCCCTTTTGAAAAATTGCCTTTGTTTCCAATAGATCAAAATCCCCGACTAGCAGGGATACTCTCACGGATTTACGATCCGCCGCTATCGCGACCGCCGTTTCCAATAGATCAAAATCCCCGACTAGCAGGGATAGCTAATGCTGTCCGCCGTCAAAATGCTGCAAACAAGTTTCCAATAGATCAAAATCCCCGACTAGCAGGGATAATAATACTTTACTCCTCTACAGCCTATTAATCAAATCGATTACGAGTTGAGAATTTTGAGTTGATTGTTTTGCGATATTAGCTAAACCTGCTGGGGCTTTGTCATCATAATCTGCTATGTTCCGATAGTCTCGTAGTGATATAAAAACTGCTGCAATTCTTCGTGTACTACGGTTGTTACTAAGTTCATTTGCAACAAAAATATGAGGATCTTTGCGAGGGATTGTTTTGTAAAGGCGTTCTTTTAAGTAGTTTCTTGTTACGCAAAAAGCTGCATAATAAGCTCGGCTGATAGCCGATCTATAATATGCTTCGTCAATTTTGTTGTCAGTCTTCGGTTGCTGCTCTGACAATGCATCTTTTAGCAATTGTTCGGCTAGAGCGAGGTAAAGAGTCCAGTTAAATTTTTGGTACATTTTAGCCCCAAAAATTTAGCACAATAAACGGATATATCGCTAAGTCTTCCTCATCAAGTCTAGGAAACCACCAGTTTTCATTAAAATCGTTGAATTTCAAAAAAGTTTCATCGTTATCAGCAGGCGCACAGATACATATCTCTATCTTGTTAGGCATATCATCAACAAAACCTAACCCCAACGTTTCGCTTGGGAACCTTTCGCGAATATGCTTGTAAGCCTCTAGCAACAATTTAGCTAGTTCAGGTTTTGAAAAAATAAAAGTTAAAACGCTCTCGTCTTGAATTCTAAATAAGGTGTCAATCTTATTTATGTGAACATCTTGAGTAAAGCTTGCAGAATCGTTGTAAGGAGTATGAATACTATCAGTATATGTAGCTGTTGATTCATAGGCATATATACCCCTAACAGATGCAATGCTTAAATGCTGATATACGCCTCTAACAGACGCAATATCTCTTTTTTGAACGAGCGTTGCCCTATGTAAATCCCATTTTCTCAAATATGGATGATTATTATCTACTTTATACTTGGTTGGTTGAACAACAATAATATCGCTCATGTTTCACCGCCTTGTTGCTTTAATGCTAAAGAGAGGTTTTCCAATAATTGTTCCGCAGTATTACGGGAAATTATAATTCTTGCTACTGGTTTTACTGGATATCGACTATTTGAGTCTTGCGTAGTGATGACTGATACAGGGTCGAAAAAAGCGAAATCTAAAATAAATGTGTCAGGCTCAATCAAATTAACTAAAGCAGCATTGATATATGAGGGTAAAAAACCTTCAACATTATCAAAAGATAGATGTATCTGGTTTGTTTTATTGGGTTCTTGCTCTGCCATAATCCCTGCGCTTGCTATATTGTTTTTATTTTACCCATACATTAGTTTCCAATAGATCAAAATCCCCGACTAGCAGGGATTCTTATCTACGTTCTTTACCACATGACACTGCGCTGGTTTCCAATAGATCAAAATCCCCGACTAGCAGGGATACCAGTCTCGCGCACAAGAACTACGCCTCTGCGAGGCGTCGCCAGTTTCCAATAGATCAAAATCCCCGACTAGCAGGGATGAAAAAAACAGCGACTGCGATCGGCTTTGTATTTGCGTTTCCAATAGATCAAAATCCCCGACTAGCAGGGATTATGGATTGGCAAGCAGCCACTATTAACCCAAAAGCGGTTTCCAATAGATCAAAATCCCCGACTAGCAGGGATTGTATTGGTTCTGTCACGACAATCACGAAGGGCAGTTTTGTTTCCAATAGATCAAAATCTCCGACTAGCAGGGATGACTTCGATCGGAAGCTTTGAATGTCTTTATCAAGGGTGAGTTTCCAATAGATCAAAATCCCCGACTAGCAGGGATCAGACCTCCCCATCAAGGTCAAAATGATTAAATTTGACCGTTTCCAATAGATCAAAATCCCCGACTAGCAGGGATACCAGTGGTTCTTACCGAACCAATACCTTTAGGGGTGTTTCCAATAGATCAAAATCCCCGACTAGCAGGGATCATCTTGTAATTGGTTAATTACCAAAGAGCCATGATTCAGTTTCCAATAGATCAAAATCCCCGACTAGCAGGGATCTGCTCGTGGTGGCAATGTAACTACTAACTAATCGCAGTTTCCAATAGATCAAAATCCCCGACTAGCAGGGATAAAAAGTTAAGGTTGGGGCGTTCGAGTACACAATGTTTCCAATAGATCAAAATCCCCGACTAGCAGGGATTTTACTTTGGTTTATGGGCCAGAAGACAGTCATTATAGTTTCCAATAGATCAAAATCCCCGACTAGCAGGGATGCAACAATAGGATCAACATCCATTGTTACATGATATAGAGTTTCCAATAGATCAAAATCCCCGACTAGCAGGGATTATTGAAAGCGGCTTTTTGGGCAAATGTTGGGGACTTTGTTTCCAATAGATCAAAATCCCCGACTAGCAGGGATTTTTTATACTTTAACCCGCGCAATTGCATCGACCACTTCTTTTTTGGCTACAGCAGCATCAGCCCAACCGGTGACTTTGACCCACTTACCAGCCTCCAAATCCTTGTAATGCTCAAAGAAATGCTGAATTTGTTTTAAAAACAGCTCGCCCAAATCGCTGGGTTTTTCTACCTTTGCAAGAGCTGGTAACAGTTTAGTCACAGGAATACACAACAGCTTTGCATCCATGCCTGCTTCATCTTCCATTTGCAACACACCCAAAGCACGGCAACGCACCACACAACCAGCCTGCAAGGCAAAAGGGGTATAAACCAATGCATCTAAAGGATCGCCATCCTCACCCAAAGTTTGTGGGATATACCCGTAATTACAAGGGTAGTACATGGCGGTTCCCATAAAACGATCAACCATCAAAGCACCCGTTTCTTTATCGACCTCATATTTGATTGGGTCTGAATTCATCGGGATTTCAATCACCACATTAAATTCTTCAGGGGCATTTTTACCGGTGGGAACGTGTTTAAGCGACATATCTGTAACCTCCAAAAGTGACATAAGTGAATAAAGAAAAACAAACCTGACATCATAATCAAATGTGACACATTTGTGGGGTTTTAATCCTAATTAACATCAAGCTCGCATCAAATTATTTCTGTGATGAGGTACAATCACAAGCTTTTAGTATGTCATAGACTACCTACACTAAGATATTTAGATGGGTCAATTAAAAAGGAAAATGAAGTTTCCAATAGATCAAAATCCCCGACTAGCAGGGATAAGTTAGCAGATCCGCGATTGTCGAGCGGTTGCTGCGGGTTTCCAATAGATCAAAATCCCCGACTAGCAGGGATATTTTGTCTAAGGCTTGGAGTGTACCTAAGTTTGTTGTTTCCAATAGATCAAAATCCCCGACTAGCAGGGATCAAGAAAAGGCTTGGATCTGCCAATTTGCAGCAATCTAAGTTTCCAATAGATCAAAATCCCCGACTAGCAGGGATTAGGGGGTCTTCTCGACGATAAATATAGGATAGCGTAGTTTCCAATAGATCAAAATCCCCGACTAGCAGGGATTTGAATCGGGCAACGTTGCATCAGTGGCGTAATTTGGGTTTCCAATAGATCAAAATCCCCGACTAGCAGGGATAACAAGCAGATTTATAGATTGGAATTGGAATTGGAGTTTCCAATAGATCAAAATCCCCGACTAGCAGGGATGGCTCCAATTTAACACCGCTCTGGGTAAGGTGTCTAGACCCTGTTTGCGACCACCATCTTTTTATCACATGATAAATAAGTGATTTCATGAATGTTAAGCGCCTCAAATCCTTACTCAGACTAGGTTCGAGCACCTTAACGCAAAATGGTCATTTGAGGCACTTTGCCAAGGTGGTCGCAACGCCGATGATACAAAACGCAACAAACCCATAGCCAGTAACGGTTTGCCACCCCAAAAAACCAGCAAATGTCAGGAAATGCCACATAAACAACCTAAACAATAGTTGAGCCTGATGGTTGGGTCAAAGGCACACCGCCCCAGATCACCGCTTGGGACAAACTATGGTGCTGCATCGGATAAAACCGTAAACTGTCCTCCTCTAAATTCACCACCCGCCGCAAACGATTTTGTAACTCACTAAACTTTTTGTCCGACAGCACACACTCAAAAGCGCTGTACTGCACCCAAGTCCCATAACCCGTCAGCAGATCAAACACCCGCTTCCGGCGTTTATCGTTGGGAATATCGTAAATAACCACATAAAAAATCACCGCACCACCATTGAATAACAAGACTAAGACCCTCACCCCTAGCCCCTCTCCCAAAGTGGGCGAGGGGAACAAGAAATTGATCTTACTCCCCTTCTCCCGTTCTGGGAGAAGGGGTTGGGGGATGAGGGCAATTTAGGTTTTGCGTAAGTCCTACTTACTTTTATTTTCCCATCGGCAAAATGGAGTTACAAATCCTGTCCCCTCTCCCCCAGAGCCTACCGTGTACACACAACTACAGAAATTTGCAAATCTCATCAATTACCCCTCCCTAGCCTTCCCCTTGCAAAGGCTACGGTGTACACACAAGTCCAAATTGTGCGATCCCATCCCGAATGCCCT
>JBAXSK010000133.1:0-11253 GCA_037130765.1 Pseudanabaena sp. ELA607 | reverse complement strand
ATTAATCTAAATTAAGTTAAGATTGATTAGTAATTAGAAAGTTGATTTTATATAGATTACAGATAGCAAATCTCAAAATTTAAATCAAAAATAATCAGTTAAAAATATTAGGAAATTGCGTCATCAAATGATTTCTAATTTGTTGGCAGTACTGTTCAAAACCAAATTTCTTGATTACGGCTTTGCGCAAAGTTTCAGGCTGATAAATTATGGGTAATGGATAGGTTTTATTAAAGAAATGAATCATCTGTTCGATAATCATATCATGGTCATCAGGATTAACTAAAATCCCCAATTCACCATAGCCTAAAGCATCCAGAGCGCCATCTTGATTGCCACCTAAAGCTGGTTTACCACAGGCCATCGCCTCTAAATAAACAATACCAAAACCTTCTCTTTTACTCGGCATCACAAACAGATCACACAAATTGTAATAATCTGCTAATTCTGCATCAGGAATAAACCCTGTTAATGTCACACAATCTGCCAGATCAAGCTGCTTTACTAGGTTTTGTAAGCGCTCTAAATCTGAACCCTTGCCAACTAGAATATAATGAACATTAGGAATTTCTTGGCGTAATTGAGGCAAAGTATGGAGCATACTATCATAGCCTTTATATTGTTCAGAAGCAAAAAGTCGTGCTACAGTCAATAAAATTTTGGCATCAGGCTTAATATTGTACTTGTTTAATAAATGCGTTTTTTTAGGTACAATATAAAAATTATCACTATTAAATGTATTATATAAAATCTTTATTTTATTAGCCGCAATATTCTGCTCTTTAATCAATCTCTGTCTCGTATATTCACTCACAGCTAAAATTTGATCAGCATTTTTTAGGGCACTGATCATCAAAGGAGATTTTAGGTCCCATACTTCCACACCGTGGGCAATAATCCAGTAAGGGATGCCCCATAAACGCTGTAAAATTAGCCCCATTACTGCAAAATGAACATGGGTAGTAATAATTAGTTGTGGTTTTTCTTGCCAAGCCTTATTTAATAATAATTTGATAAACATCACAGTTTTTAAGTTACCATGAAATTCACCTACGCCATAGAAATTTGTTCCCTCTAGGTAGGGTAAATCTACAGCAGAAGCAACATCATGTTTACTAAATACGGCATATTTAGCCTGAGGCAAAACCTGCTGTAAACCTTTAACAAGAAAGTCAGAAAAAACTTGAATTCCACCTTTAACATTAAAAATATTTGGTGTCCAAATATGAATTGTCGGATAATTTTTAGTCATTATTAATTTAAGTTATTTTGATGAATTGATGTATTGCAATGTAAATTTCTTGTGTGCTGTATTTGAGTTTATTGGAGGCTCAATTCTGAGTTTAATTTTGATTCATATAACTTGCGATACCTTGCTCAATGCCAGCTAAAATATTGGCATAGGAATAATTTTTAATATAATCAGCAGCATTTTTGCCCCATTGTTTTAATATGAGATGATCCCTAAAAGCCATCTGCAATTTATCTGCTAAATCGTGAACATTACCAGACTGAAAAACTAAGCCCGTGTAATTAGGAATTACTAAATCTTGAGCGCAACCCACATGAGAACTGACGATTACTGGTAATTCCATACACATGGCTTCATTAACGGCCAAGCCCCAAGTTTCACCATTACCGAAACTAGGCAAAACTAATAAATCGGCAATGGCATAACTGCGGGGCATTTGTGATTGATTTTGAAATGGTGCAAAATAAACCGCTTCAGCTAAATATTTATCTCGCTGCACATAGTTTTTAAGTTGTGCTTCTAGCTCACCTGCCCCCACAAATAATAAGCTAACGTTTTGCAATTGAGCTAATTTAAATGCTTTTAATAAGAGAAATGGATTTTTTTTTGCCTCCAATTTGCCGACAAATAAGATCAATTTTTGATTGTGAGAAATACCTAATTCCTCACGCCAAATTGCTGCTTTCTGACGCGCATCGGATAATGCATTTAAGAATGATTCATTATTAATACTGTGGGGAGTATAAAACAATTTATCAGGATTAACTCCGTGAGAAATAAAGTAATTATAGTTAGCCTTGCCTACATAAAAAAAGCCAGTAAATTGACTAAATATCAAGCTAATTACATAGGCTTTAATTAAATCTTTAATCTTAGAAATACCTTGACTTATTTGGTATAACCTATGGGAATCTCCTCTAAAAAACAATGGTATTTGCCTAGATATTGCGTTAGTTTTCCATTGATATAAAAACTGATAACTACTCCAATAATTATAGGAAACCATATAAATTACAGCATCAGGTTTAAAATCTAACACTTGTTGATATAGCTGAGGATTTTTTAAGCCTTGCCAATGATGAGTACCCGGATCTTGACTAACATTGGGTACAAATTCAAATTCATATCCTGACAATAAAGGAATATCCCAAATTAACGTGTGACCAAAACCGTGATCTTTCTGAGCCGTTACGCCAAAGTTCCATAGGTAAAACACTTTTAATTGCATATTGCTATGTTTTTGCATATAGGCAAATAAAGGCGCGTAGTATTGAATTGGGTGAGAGTTAATAATAGCAACTTTCATGATAAATACCCGTAAATACTACCTATGGATGCTTAAATACTACCTATGGATGCTAGTGATATTATTTTAATTCTTATGATTAATAATTTGTCTTTTTTCCATCACAAAGAAATTAAGTATTAATAAAGAAATTAAGGATTGAAATAAGGAAGAAACAAAAACACTAGCGACACTATCATTAAATGCATAAATCAAAATCAAAACACTAATTAAATATCTTGCTGATAATAATGGTGCATAATGAGACCAAGCAGAAATATTGCCAAAAACATAACCTAAAATAATAGCTAAAACCACACATCCAATCAATCCAAAGTTAGCATAAGCTTCGGATAAAAGTCCCCAGCCAATTGTTGTAGAAAATGTATCTTGGAGTCTTTGTCTACCATAGTAAATATTTAAAATACTGGTGGCATAATGGGCGCTAATTTTAGAGTCTAGGAATAATCGAGGAATCAATAATTGAGGAATCCATAGGTAAGTAACCCCTTCTAAAAAAGGTTGTATATCCGGCGATCTAATCTGTGTCAATAATAGTTGTTGTAATAGACTTGCTCTATCCGAGAGTCTTTGCTTGTTATCTGGTGCTTCGACACCATAAACACCGACTAAATCAGATAATTCATCTTCTCTTCTACTGAAATAAGTAAATGGCTTGTTCTCAAAATTCTTGCCGAACCATTCCGTATAATAAGCTGGATATTCCCAAGGCTGTACATTAATACCTGTGGCAAAATACTTAGCTCGCATTTCACCCTTACCATAATGTAACGGCACAATAATTAAAATTGCTAATAGTAAACTTATAAACGGGATCTTTTTACGTCCCATAACAAAACCAATGCCGATAATTACTAAAAAGGTCATAGGCATTACTAGTAACAAAGACGTGGCGTTAGATACACAATATGTAACGACAAGAAATTGCAAAAATAAGGTTTTTGATGATGATAGCTTTCTTTCTCCATGGCGGAAGCCCAAAGCAAATGCTGAGATTGTCGTTAGACCAAATACAATTCCACGAATCAATGAAAAAAACTGGGTTGCATTTATGGAAAACCAGTCCCCTGCTAGAGACATAGAAAATATGGTCGAAATAAATAGGAAGAATAAAAATATATCATCTGCCCTGCTGCCATCAATCATAAATACTGCGCTAGGCTTAGTTCTAACTCGTTTAGCAAATTTATACCAAGTCGCTGTGATGATCCATAAAAATCCAATAGTAGTGCTACCTGCAAACAGCCTTTCAGCGGAGGTATATGTGTTTAATATTTCCTCATGGCCAATTAATGGCATAGCATAAGTCAAAATATAACTAAATGAAAATACTGGCAAAATTGGTAGCCCATAAACTTTTCCCTTGCACCATAAATAGCTCGGTACTAATGTTGTGAACAATAAAGTTAGAAATAATGCTATATCTTCTAAGTTGGAGGTTTTAGCGGTGATACATGCTAAACCTAAAATAGTTGCCAATAGCGACCAGAATAATCGCATTAATATCTTGCGGTTTTCAGGGCGATTAATATAAGTTTCATCTAGTTCTTTTTCTGAAACTTGAAGCTGTTTCTTTTGGAAGTTTTTGCTCGAAATTAGAGTCATATGATCTGTTTTAGTTATTTACAATTTAAATTCAAAATAATTCATTATCTAAACATTGTTAATCCAATAATCAGACATATTTATCAAAAATTTCAGTATGTTTTTGCGTAAGAGATTTCGCTGTATAAGGCTCAAATTTATCCCAATTTGTGTTAATTAAATTAGATTTAGATTGCAATAGAAACCAAGGTAAATGTTGTTTTATTTCGTTGATTGTTGCATCTGTATTTTGTTGATCACTAAACGTGATCACATGACCACTATTGGTTTCTTTAATAATATGTACAATTGAGCTATTTTGATGCATGAGTGCAAATATTGCACGGTTAGCTAGAATGCAAGGATAAAGCTTAGACGGAGTATAACCTTGATCATCTGAGCCTAAAATAATTAAGCCATCACTATCAGTCATTGTTTTTAAAACACTCAAGTAGGGAATACGTTGAGGATACTCATTTACCATATCATTTAAATTATAGGTGTTAGCTAAGTTTTGAATAGGACTATCGGTAGCGTTAATATCATAATGAGTCCCTATAAAGTGCAATTTTATTTTGCTCCATTGCTGAGGGTAATTTTGGCGGTGCTGTTGGATTGCGGCAAATAAACTAGCCAAAGCATAGTGCATACTTTGGATAAAACGCCCTAAATAAACCCAATGGGTATATCCGTCATCAGGGGCAAAGATGGGATTCCTAATGGGTAAATTCCTTAATATTTCAAAATCGTAGCTTGTACCGCCAAAGGGCAGAACTGTAAATTGTTGGTTGTTAAGCCAAGGATAACGGCTTTGTAGCATCAGCGGATAACTCGGCGAAACTGTAATGATATGGCTGGCATGACGTAAAACTTCAGGTTCTAAATATCGCCCCAATAACTGGCTAATGCCATATTTTAAATAACCCCCTGGGGGCTTAGTGTTAGTGCGACTGTAGTAGTCACTAACCCAAGGATCTTGCCAATCAACTAGGTAGGGAATGCCATATCGTTTGAGCCAGTAAGGCCCTAAACTCATTACTGGAAACATAGTTGTCGAAAAATAAATTAGATCGGGCTTTTCCTGTTCAATAATTTGGTTGCCTGCATGAGCCAATATCCCAATCGCTCGCCAAGGACGACTAGGAATCAGTCGCGATTGCCAAGGGGTAAATGTAGCGAAATGTGCCTTAATGTCTTGGGGAATTGTCTGCGTCAGCCACTCATCTTTGATCCCAGGATGAGTATGAGGATCAAGGGATAAAACCAATGGCTCCCAACCATGAAGAGGCAAGTACGGTAGCATCATCCTGATGCGATGCAGATCGGGATAAATCAGGGGGGCAAAGTAAGGACTAACCAGTAGAATTTTGCGCATCGCTAGTACCTGATATAAAACTTCATACTAAATTGACAACAAAATGAGATTTCGCATGGGCTTTAATTTATTTGCAGTTGATGCAGATTTCCATTTTTAGGTTATGGTTTCCAGCTAAATCACGAAGTCAAACACCACCGATCATATTTCCCTTCACCAATTACATACCATAACCTTGGGCTTGGTGTAACTGCGCCAAATGTACATAACTGAGGGCATGATCGATTAATTCCTGTTGCCGCTGGGGACTCAATTCCTTAATTACCTTAGCGGGCACACCAGTCACCAGCACTCCTTCGGGAACGTCCTTAGTTACCACCGCCCCAGCACCGACTAAACTTCCGGCTCCAATCGTCACCCCTTCCAGAATTATCGCGCCCATGCCAATCAAACTGCCTCGCCCGACCCGCACCCCATGAATCACCGCCCGATGCCCCACCGTAACATAATCTTCAATAATTAATTCTGTCCCTGGATCGCCGTGAATAATCGTACCATCTTGGATATTGCTATAAGCACCAATGCGAATCGGATTGAGATCACCACGAATTACCACCTGATACCAGATGCTTGCGGCTACATCTAGGGTAACATCACCGATAATGCGGGCATCTTGGGCAACAAATGCGGCTTGGCTCAGATCAGGTTTGGGGAATGGCTGATTAGGTAAAGGAAAAGACATAAGGAGATGGAATTTAAGATTGATTTGGCTGATTTAAGCAAATTATGAGCATCATTTTTTTTGATTACTGATCATATTAAGGTCAAAGTTATGTTTTAGTCATGTTATATTTTAATCATGATTATAAATAGGGATGACAACCACAGGGATAATATGATTACCTCTATAATGTAACCAAAGTAAGCCACAATTTTTAAATTAAACCTTTCCGCAAATTCTAGTCATGAATGTTGACTCTTTTGATTCTGACTCTTTAAATTTGGTTGCTCAAGCCAGTCATCGGCAGCGAGTGTTAGTGGGGGTAACCGGTGGCATTGCTGCCTATAAAGTTTGTGAGATAGTTTCGCAATTAGTACAACAAGGCAATGAAGTTCAAGTAGTACTGACTAAAGGTGCAATGGAATTTGTGAGTTCCCTTACTTTTGCCACCCTATCGCGCCGTGCCGCCTATACGGATGATGACTTCTGGCAACCGAATCATGGTAGACCACTACATATTACCTTGGGCGAATGGGCTGATGTGATTCTGATTGCGCCATTAACCGCTAACAGTTTAGCCAAACTAGCCTATGGCATGGCAGACAATCTCTTGATGAATATTATTTTAGCTTCTGATTGTCCGGTTTTGTTGGCTCCGGCTATGAATACCACCATGTGGGAGCAGGCAACGGTACAGGTCAATTATCAGTATTTACAGGAATTGCCTCGCTATACATATATTATGCCTAATGTAGGGCGTTTGGCTTGTGATGTGGTGGGCAATGGCCGCATGGCGGAACCAGCCACGATTTTGAGCTATCTCCAATCTTGCGCCCAAACCAAAGGCATACAGGATCTCCAGGGCAAACAGGTTTTAATTAGCACCGGCGGAACCAGAGAATTTATCGATTTAGTCAGATTTATCGGCAATCCTGCTACGGGTAAACAAGGCATTGCCATTGCTCAGGCGGCATTACATCGCGGTGCGAAGGTGACTTTAGTGGCAGCTAATTTAGCTAATCCCCATAGTCCAGAACTGGCAGGAATGGAAGTCATTCCAGTAACTACTGCCAGAGAATTACAACAGATTATGGAAGAGCAATTTAGTCAAGCAGATTTGATTGTGATGTGTGCCGCAGTGGGGGATGTGCGTCCCCAAAACTATACCGCAGCGAAAATTCCTAAGGCAGATTTACCTCAAGATTTGCCATTGGTTCCCATACCAGATATTGTGGCGCAATTAGCGCAACGGAAACAATCCCATCAGCAATTGATTGGCTTTGCGGCTCAAGTGGGTTCCATGACCGAAATTATGGCCGCAGCCCGCGATAAGTTGGCTCGGAAACACTTAGATGCAATTGTCGCTAATGCAGTGCATCGACCGGAAACGGGTTTTGCCTCAGAGACTAATCAAGCGATTTTCTTGCATCGGGATGGGCGACAACAAACTACGGCTTTAGTGAGTAAGTTGTCCCTTGGGCATCAATTATGGGATTTTCTCATGGAAGCAGAGTCAGGAGACAATGATTAGTAGAACCATCAAAATCAATCTGGTTTAAGTGATTGTTTGCACAAACATCCTGACAAAATAAACTTCCCATAATCTCAAAACTAACTTATAAAACTCGTGCTACTAGGAAGATCGCCGCAGTTAAACCCACTATATTTGGCATCCATGCAGCTAAACTAGGGCTAAGAATTTCCACCTGTCCTAATGCACCACAAATGAACAACAGCAAGTAATAACCGAAGATAATCAAGACGCTCAAACCAAAGCCCACGGCGGCACTGGTACGCTGAGGACGCATTCCCAAAGGCGAACCAACTAGGGCAAATACTACGCATACAAAGGGAATCGCATATTTCTGATAGAGGCGTACTTCCAATTTACGCACTTCTTTCTCATTACCAGATTGCCGAATTAGCTCAATATTGCGCTTCAAATCAGCAATGTTCATTTCTTCGGCACTGCGATTCTCTTGGGCCAAATCCAAGGGAGCGCGAGGTAATTGCAGATTCTGTTCTTCAAATCGTAAAATGCTACGATAATTACCATCACTACCAATCAAGTAACTCGTGCCTTTTCGGAATTGCCAAACGTTTTGCGATGATAACCATACCGCTGACTCCGCCGAGACGATTTGCCGTAATTTACCCTGAGATAAATCCATTACGGTCAAATCACGCATTTCCTGACCATTGAACCGTCGCGCATAAAAGCTGCGTACCAAGCCCTGATCCATCTTGTCGCTGCCTTCGACAGGAATTTCACCATATTGCTGATAGAAAATATCTTTATCTTTAAATTGGACATTTTCTTGATTTAGAGCAGCGCGTAAGGTGCTACGGGCTTGCCAGTTAGCAGCAGGCACAATGGCTTCATTAAAAACGAAGGTTAGTCCCGATACCATTAAACTCAGAATCAGCGCCGGTAAAACCAACCGGTAAACGCTCACCCCACAACTACGCAACGCAGTCATTTCACCATCAGCGGACATCCGACTATAGGAAAGCAGCGTCGCCAACAGTACAGACATCGGGAAGGAATACACCATAAAACCAGGGATTTGCAGCGCGAAAATCTGCACCGCAATCCACATACTCAAACCAGAGTCGGTAACTAGGCGCACTAGTTCAAACAGGGAGCCAATGGCTAAAATTACCGATGAAAAAGCCCCCACCCCAAACAGAAACGGCATCGCCATTTGCAAACTGAGATACTGATCCATGACGGAAAGTCGGGGCAGCCAACTAAAAGACATAAATGAATTTCTCAGGGTTTTGCGATGTGTACGTTAAAGATCAACTAAAAAAAACAACTAAGTTAAACTGATGGCATTAGTGCTATAAAAGCTAGCTTTTACTTGATTTGAGGCGATCGCCGCTGTTCCTGTTTACAGAGGACTGATGCGGGAAATTCTCCAACACCTTTTAGATGAGTCAGAGCTTACTAGCAGAACTTTTTAGGTTACCGCATCTTGAGCAAGGCTTCACCAAAACTCCTGACCACAGGTAGATTATCGGTAAACCAACCGATGCCTAGACCAATTGCCGCCAAAAAAGCTAGGAAAATCATAGCCCATCCCTTGGAGCTAATAAAGCCCCGCAGTTCACCTCGAGCGACAATGCTCATTAAAGCCCAGATTACTACCAAGCCTATCGAAAGCAATAACTGTCCTCGGGAAAAGATAAATACCACCGCAGCGATGGCCCAAGTCACCGACAAAACCCAACCAGTGGCAAAAGCGATCCCGCCGGTGGGAATCCAGATGCGCCAGTCGGCTGAGTGTAGCGCCAACAACCAACCGAATACCCCATAACTGATCAACACTAGGGCAATTGACAGTAGGGGCAGGCGAAAAATTGATTTAATTAACTGCATAGTTTTAATCTATATGCCACAGACTTTAAGGTGAAATTTTCAAGTAGGGGCATTCAACTATTCATCGGTAACATAGCTGAGAATTAGTTTACTTTAGTTTGAACAATCCGGTTTTATGGTTGGGGATGGTGAACTGTTTAAATTAAAATTAATGCCCTAGCCGAGTAGTTAAAACATGACGGCTAGTTTTGCTAAAGGTTGGCTAAAGCTATACCCTAGACTTAACTAAAATAATCGGTGGTGATGCAAAGTAATGTTTAGGCTGTAATCAACGCATTGTAATGCAGAAGCGTTGCGTTGGGTTGTAGAAAGGAGTAATGCTTGGGTGGAAAGTAAGGTGATTGCCGACAGAAGAATCGGTAAAGGTGGTTACGCCGAAATTATAGGGATATTTATTGATTTTCTCTTGGGAAATAGGTTGGCAATCTCACTATTTGCAAGAACACATAACATCACCTGCAACGCTCGGTCCACCGCCACAGGTAATGGGAAGCCAACCATCCCCTACTTGCAATTTCGCACTTTCACATGTTATACCTGTCGATGACATCATATTGCTTTGACTTGAACACCAATCGGTGCAAGAACGAGAGTTATCACCAAACACATCAAAGTTACCTGCATAGCATGGACTAGCAGAACCTATCAGCAATGAAGCAAAGATTAGTAACGTTTTCACTTTATATACCTTTATTTGTTTACTTTTATTTTGTCTTTTACATTTAAAGCATCAGTTTCTAACTCAATTTTTAATATGTATGTAAGACATTCTGAATTTGAAACCACCAATTCTAAGGTACATCGTTTTTTTTTTATGTCAATATCGTCATCTTAGAGTTCTGGTTGACTTGAGTGGACAATGGGGATTACTTGCCGTAAAAGTAAGAAGGAAGTAATCCCCACATCATTCAAATCACCAAACAGCGATCACCTTTTCATCAAAAATGATTTTTACGCAGCAATCTGTTGATAATCAATCTCTGGAATACCTACCCTTTCCTTAGCGTGTTCAATTGTCATACTGCAAAGCTGACCATCCTCATCTAAATCCAATAAGGTATTCTCATCTAAATCCCGTGTTTCCGCAGGCGTTTTCTGAGAAAAGACGATGTATAGAGTGTCAGTATCTGAAAAATATCTAATTTTCATGTTTCTAGCTCCTTGAAGTTTCTATCAAAAAATGCATTGTGAACTGTTTCACCATCTTCTAAGAGAATAACCCGTAAATATCTACCCTCATTTTCCTCTATTTTTGCCCAGTAGCGCATACGTCCATCTCCCTGAGTCTCAACTTTTAAGGGATTAGCGATCGCCAAGGCAATCCATTCCAACTTTATGCAAACGCGATCGGGTCTAAGTTGCATAGATTTGAAATATTCTGTAACTTTCACTTATTTAACAATCACTATTTTGAGCAGCAAGCATGGCATTCGTATGTGTAAAAATTCGATCTAGCTCCCCAATAGTTTCTAAATCAGGAATCTCTTGAAGAGAAAGCGACTCTACTTTTCTTTTTTCTAGAAGTGACTCCATCCGATCCTGTAGGTGATCGCTAAATCTAAACAGGCTGAGATTCCCAACTTTCTCAACGCAAATCTCATGAATTAGCAATGACGGTTTGACAAGTGTTGCAGTCATAATTAGGTAATGTCACAAAGTTGTTGAAAGAGGTTAAGATGTAGAAATCAGAAAA
>JBAXSK010000132.1:0-11270 GCA_037130765.1 Pseudanabaena sp. ELA607 | reverse complement strand
ATGTTTGTCTAAATCGAGTTGATCATCTCAGTCTTGATGTTAGAGCATGGACTTGTAAGCATTGCGGTACTCACCATGACCGTGATGTAAATGCCGCGATAAATATTAGAAATGAAGCCTTGCGGATTATCTCGTTAGGAACTAGCGAGTCTGCTTGGGGAGGAGATGTAAGTCGATCTGGTAAAACTTCGTTTTTGTTGGACGCTATCCCCGTTGAATCAGGAAGCCAGCGCTGTACCGCCTAAGCGGTCAGCCTCTGGTAGTTCACCAGATGCCTTTATAATGGCGATACCACGGCTAATAGCTTAATAGTATTAAGTAACTGATCCTAGCCGAATAATTTCCACCTTAACCAAATCCTTATGACTTTTGCAGCAGAACTCCGTCTCGTTTTGCGGGCCCGTTATCCTGTGCTGTGCCTTGTTTCCCCTGAAGAAGAACGGGCCGAACAGTTTATTACCACCATTGCTAAAGAATTAGAACGCAGCGTATTTATTTGGGATTTTGTCGATGGTTATCAGGGTAATCCCACCGATCATGGTTTTGGTAAACGTAATCCTCTGCAAGCCTTGGAATTTGTCGATAAAATTCCTAAGGGTGCGGTGTTTATTTTGCGGGATTTTGATCGCTTCTTAGAAGATGTGGCAGTGGCCCGCAAGTTAAAAAATCTCGCCCGCAAACTGAAAGAATTGCCGCAAAATCTGATTATTTTATCCCCCGCCGTTAATTTGCCTGATGCTTTGGGGGAAGTAATCACCGTGATTGATTTTCCGCTGCCGCAACCCGCCGAAATTGCCGCCGAAATTAAACAGCTTTTGCCCAACTATGGCAATAATTTAGGTCAAGGGGCGTTTGATGATTTGGTGCGGGCTAGTCAGGGTTTATCGTTGGAACGGTTGCAAAGGGTTTTAGCCCGTGCCATTGCCGCTAATGGCAGCATTAATGCCGATGATGTGGAATTAATTTTGGCAGAGAAACGCTCTAGCATCCGCCAAACTCAGATCCTTGATTTTTATCCCGCTACGACGGAAATTGATGAAATTGGTGGCTTAGACAACCTCAAAGAATGGCTGCTGCGGCGCGGTAGTTCTTTCTCGGATCGGGCCCGCAAATATGGTTTGCCCCACCCCAGAGGCTTGCTTTTGGCGGGCATTCAAGGCACAGGTAAATCACTGACCGCTAAAGCCATTGCCCACCACTGGCATTTGCCATTATTGCGTCTTGATGTGGGGCGGTTATTTTCGGGCTTGGTGGGCGAGAGTGAATCCCGCACCCGCCAGATGATTCAATTAGCTGAAGCCCTAGCCCCTTGCATTTTATGGATTGATGAAATTGACAAGGCATTTGCTGGACTTGACGGGCGCGGCGACTCTGGTACAGCGAATCGGGTATTTGGCACGTTTTTAACTTGGATGGCAGAGAAAAATTCGCCAGTTTTTGTGGTAGCTACGGCAAATAATATTCGCAGTTTACCCGCTGAACTGCTGCGTAAAGGTCGGTTTGATGAAATATTTTTCGTTGGTTTGCCCACCCAACCAGAACGGCAACAGATTTTTACAGTTCATCTCAACAAATATCGTCCCCATAACCTCCGTAGCTATGACATGGAACGCCTTGCCTACGAAACCCCCGACTTTTCTGGTGCAGAAATCGAGCAAACTATTATCGAAGCAATGCACCTCGGCTTTAGCCAAAATCGTGACTTCACCACCGAAGATGTTTTAGAGGCAGCTAGTCAAATTGTGCCCCTAGCTCAAACGGCCCAATCCGAAATCCAAGCCCTGCAAGAATGGGCAGCTTCGGGTAAAGCTCGTTTAGCTTCACGATTAGGCATTTTGGGCAAGCGTAGTTAAGTACAAAAATTCAGTGCAAAAATTTGTTGCGAATAGTTACAGTTAATTGCCAAGGCACCCATTATAGATTTCGGTAGATTCTGATACTAAAAATTACGCTGGCAAATTATGCTGGGTAAATTTAGTTCGGCACTACAGGGGCTGAATCACATCAAACAAAAATTATACGAAAATCTCTATGAAGAAAACCTTGCTTTTTTTTAGTGAACTGAACAATAGCGACTTAGAATGGCTAGCTGAAAAGGGTAAAAAAGAAGCGATTGCCGCTGATCGGGTTTTGATCCACGAAGGTCAGAGCATTGACGCTTTGTACATTGTGATTAGTGGCAGTTTTTCCGTCACCATCGAAGCCACGGGGCAAATCCTCGCCCATATCAGCCAAGGGGAAATTTTAGGCGAAGTCTCCTTTATTGATACCCGCTTCCCCCTAGCCACCGTTAAAGCCACCGCTGAATCCGTGGTTTTATCTGTCGCTAGACTGCAACTGCTAGCCAAACTCAAACAAGATAATGGCTTTGCATCCCGTTTTTATCGCGGCATTTCCTTCTGTTTATCAGACCGAATGCGGGCTACGGTCAGTCGCTTTGCCTATGGGCGAGATCTAGATGAAATCGAATCGAGCGAAGAATTTACCAGCCAAATAATTCAAGGGGAATTCGAGCTAGCCGAAGCCAAATTTGAGTGGCTGATTAATAGTTCGCGTTATCGCTAGAAATTTTTAAATCCCATAAATTTCTAAATTAATTACTAAATCATTTTACCCATCAGCCTAATATTTTATTTGTTACTAACCTAAAACAGCACTTGTCATGAAATCTGTCTGGAAACTCCTGAGACGCATCACTGACGATGATTTTTTTCTAAGCATGATTGCTAAAATAGAAAACATTCTCGCCAAAATATTGATTTTAGTATTGTTATTGGTAATTGGTGTCTCAGTATCCCAGCTAATTGCCTATACTGTCTATAGTTTGGGACATTTACCCACAGGGGATGGGATCCCCGCCGATTTCACGCAGATTTTACTCCATATTTTCAGCTTAATTCTTAACGTGCTAATTGCTTTAGAAGTCTTAGAAAACGTCACGGCTTATTTACGCAAACATATTATTCAAATTCAGCTAGTGATCGCCACCGCCCTGACCGCCATCGCCCGGAAAATTATTGTTTTCGATGGCAAAGAAAAACAAGACATAGCTAGTCTGGCCTATGCCGCCCTAGCTTTAGCTCTAGCCTATTGGGCGAT
This sequence comes from Pseudanabaena sp. ELA607, assembly GCA_037130765.1. GTDB lineage: Bacteria > Cyanobacteriota > Cyanobacteriia > Pseudanabaenales > Pseudanabaenaceae > JBAXSK01. The sequence continues at coordinate 8,171 of JBAXSK010000132.1, read as the reverse complement.
CCGCTTTGTCACCCGTAAAGATTCAGCCGATCACTAAGCCAATCACTAAAAACTAGCCTAAGAAAAAGCCACAATGAAAACCATTGATTTGATGCTCTGATGCTAAAATCAGTGTCAGGTTTCGGTCTAGATGATCGACTACCTATCGCCTATATACATACAAACTATATCTAGTGCAATCCACCACAATCCTATGACACCATCTTTATCCAGCTTTTTGTTGAGCTTAGTTTCTGGCGCTGTAATCGTAGTGGTTCCCATCACAGTCGCTCTGATTTTCATTAGCCAAAAAGACAAAATCGTCCGCCGCTAATTTCATCTTCCGCTGTTAATTATTACTTAATTATCAAAAGTTGCATCATACTATCACCGAACCATCATAGATCTAAAATTCAACCAGATCTACGGTGGTTCCTCAGTCTTTAAGGGTATGTGTCTAGTCTTGATTAATCAGCTTAATTAATACCTTGAGCGCACTGGAATACATTATGGGCGGGTCAATAGTTGCACCAGATCTCTACAGCTAAATCTAAATCTCTGTAGAATGTACTGCGACAATTAAATATTAGCGTCACGAATTGTAACAACTTATTTTCTTTAGTTAACCCCTCAGGAGAACTAACATCCCATGATTAATATCGGTGGCAATCCGCTGATGATTCTGCTAGCGATAATCGCTGCCCTTGGAGGGGTCGGCTTATATTTTGTGCGGAACTTTCGCCCTGAACTAGCGCGGGATCATGATATTTTCTTTTCTGCCATCGCCTTGGTCTATGGCATTATTCTGCTCGCCTTTAATTTTCGGATGGAGATTACCACCCAGCTAGCACAAGTACTGGTGGTCGGTTTTGCGGGATGGTTTGCGGTAGAGTCATTGATTTTAAGGCAAGCCTTAGCCAATCAAGCCCGCCGCACCCCGCAAAATCCCATCGTTGATGATTTTGAAGAACCACTGCCCAAAGACTACCGCGTGCAAATCGATCCCACCCGAGAAATTGCCCCCCGGCGCGAACGTCCTGCGACCCGGCGCATGAGTGGCTATAACCCAGAAACTTCGGATACTGGTGAATTACGGGGTGATGTATATGGTGATGAAAGTGCCACACCTCGGCGACGGCGACGCTCTAGCGGTGACAATGATGGCAGCCGCAATGATACCAGTGGCAGTGATGTGATCGATATTGATGAAAATGATATTCGTCCCGTCGGTTCACGCCGTCGGCCTCGTCCCAATGGTACCAGTCCCACCGGCAGCAGCAATATGGGGAATGACGATGCAGACAATTCCCCTAGTCCGTCCGGTCGTCGCCGTCGTCGTAATAAACCGAATAGTAACGAGGAATTTGGTGAAGAATTCTAATTGGATATTAAATGGTTGCCGCACATAGTTGCAATTAACTAACCATTTAGTGACAACTTAGCTAGAACATTTAGGCTAGGTGATAACCCACGGCACAGGGGTTTGATTTGCCGTGTGTTATTATGATTGCTGTGATTAAGATTCCTATGATCGAAAATAGTAAGCTTGAAATAGTACGCTTGAAAAGCCTTTTTGAGCGCAAGCATCTATAAAAACAGCCATATATTCACTAAAATATGACCTATGATCAGAAAACTAAACTTAGCTGATCCTGTGTTGTCAGATCAAACTTAGATCAAACGTTGTGAGATCAAATTTTTTGAAATCACTAGAAATTATCTCTGTGATTAATGGAACAATAAGCCATAATAATCCCTATGAGTCGTGGTAATTGTCCGGCATCAATCATCTAAATCATTCTAACCCAACATAATCTTCTGAATAGGAGCAGTGACCAAGCTGTGAGCTACTGCGTCAATCCTAGTTGTCCAAAACCAGATAATCAACCTAATGCACTAGTCTGTGCCGGTTGCGGCGCTCAGCTAAAGCTGCGTGGCCGTTATCGTGTGTTGCGCCCATTGGGTAAAGGGGGATTTGGTGCGACATTTCTGGCAAATGACGAAGGGCTTCCCGGGTTTCCTTCATCGGTGGTAAAACAACTGCGCCCTAATACCCAATCCCCTAGCGTGATGAAAATGGCCCGCGAGTTGTTTGAGCGGGAAGCCATGACTTTGGGACGGATTGGCAATCACCCCCAGATTCCGCGCTTATTGGACTATTTTGAGGAAGTGGGCAATTTCTATCTCGTCCAAGAGTATGTCGAAGGCGAAACCCTCAAGCAAGAATATGAGCGGCGGGGCGCTTTTAATGAGGTGGAAATTCGTAAGGTGCTGATGGAAATGCTGCCCGCCTTGGGATTTATGCATGACAATGGCGTAATTCACCGTGATATTAAACCAGCTAATATCATTCGTCGCAAACAGGATGGCCAGCTAGTTTTAATTGATTTCGGTGCAGTTTCTAGCCAAGTTAATAAAACTAGTCAGAATGATGATGACGAAGATCCCAGCGGCTTACTGACTAATTTTGCCATTGGGACCCCTGGTTTTGCGCCGCCAGAGCAAATGGCCATGCGTCCGGTTTACTCCAGCGACATTTACGCCACGGCGATGTGTTGCTTGTACCTGATGACGGGGCGATCACCGAAGGATTTACCCCATGATCCATATACTGGGGAAATCAATTGGCGGTCTCAGGTGCAGCTTAATGACCATTTGCAGGGCATTTTTGACAAGATGTTGCAGCAAAGTGTGACCCAACGCTTTCGCTCTGCCGAACAGGTATTACAAGCTTTAGAGTCGCCGCCGCCCCAAGCCCGTGGTGGGGGTAACTATAGTGCATTTCAGCCTAATACGGCTCCGGTGCGTCCGGGATCTGGGGGCTATCAGCGGGGGGCTGGTGGTGGATCACAGCAAACTTCACCAATGCCGAGTCAAGGTGGGTTATATCAGGCGCAACCTCATACGGCCACAGGTACGTCACAACGCTCTAGCTCTAAGTCTGATCATGGTAACACCGGTAATTTTAATAATAATGGTGGGATGTTAACTTCAGCGGGTAACACCCAATTTAATCATGGTCAAGGAGCGGGCAATCGTTCCGGCGGTGATCGGGAAATTAAGGGTGGCCGCAAGGTGATTTTAGAGTATGGTCAGGGTAAGCGTAACTTTGCTAATCAGGATCTGAGTAAGGCTTCCTTTGGTAGTTCAACTCTAGCGGGGATTGTAATGAGTCGCTCGAAGTTAGTTGAAACGGATTTTGGCTTTGCGGATTTAACAGGGGCGAGTTTTCAAGGGGCTAATCTGAGTCAGGCTAAGTTGAATGGGGCGAATTTGCGGGAGGCGAAGATGCAGCGGGCCATTTTAATCAAAGCTGATTTAGGCGGTGCGTCAATGATGTTAGCGGATCTGCGAGAGGCTAATTTACAATCGGCTTATATGAGTAAGACTGACTTGTCGGGGGCTAATCTGAGCGGCGCTAATCTGAAAGGGGCTTATCTGAGTCAGGCTAGTTTGCGGGGCGCAAACCTGTGTAATGCTGATCTGAAGGGGGCAAAGTTAACCGATGAGCAGTTAGCCCAGGCCAAAACTAATTGGGGGACGATTCGCCCTGATGGTAGTAAGCGGCTATTTTAGGGACAGATCCCAAGTATGCCATCAAACTGCAAATCAAATATTCGCTAAAATATTCTATTCACTAAAATATTCGCACCAATCATAGATAGTGCTTAGTTTTTATGTCTAATCTTAGTTCTAGTGTTGTGGGTGATGCCGTTGGGGATTTAAATAGCCCAGTGGTTAGCATCATTATGGGGAGTGATTCTGATTTGCCAACGATGCAAGCGGCAGCAGCAGTATGCCAACGATTTGGGGTGGCCCATGAGGTGGCGATTATCTCGGCCCATCGCACGCCGCAGCGGATGGTAGATTTTGCCCAACACGCCCATGAAAGGGGCATTAAAGTGATTATTGCGGGGGCGGGCGGTGCGGCTCATTTACCAGGGATGGTGGCGGCGTTGACTCCGTTGCCAGTGATTGGCGTACCTATCGTCACGAAAAACCTCGGTGGCGTGGATTCTCTATACTCCATTGTGCAAATGCCCAAGGGCATTCCGGTGGCGACGGTGGCGATTGGGAATGCGGAAAATGCTGGCTTATTGGCGGTGCAAATATTAGGAGCCTATGAGCCGGATTTGCTCACAGCGATTCAGGCTTATCGTCAGGAACTAAATGACATGGTGCTGGCTAAGCAGACCAAACTGGAAATGGTGGGTGTGACGCAATATTTAGACGAAATGCCCCATTAGTAACGCAATGTAAGGAAATAACGGCATAAAGACATATTAGTAAGTGTCAGTACTCTTAAAGATTTAAGCTTATTGTTACTTTTTTAAAAGAAATATTTAGAGAGTGAGGCATATTTTGATGCTAATCATTCATCATAATAGTGATATTTTAAGGATTAAGTTAGGGCTGATTTAGGGATTAAGATTGACTAGGAAACAGTTTCATCATATTTAGTCAATCAAATTAGGCTAAACATTATAAAAAGCTTAAGTGACTCTAGTTAGATCACAAAACTTAAATCATTTACGTGATTCACTAGTTTCGGCTTTAATAGCGCAAAAATAACACCAGACGGACAAGACAATGCCTTATATCTTGCAATCTTGGGATGGGGCGCTTTAGATGATTTGAGCCATCAATCGCATCAAATATCATCGGAAGAATTGTTGCGCTATGCAATACGTGATTCTAAAAGTTATCTAGACAATATTTGATCTAGTAAGTACTTGTAATGCATTATTTCTCTAAAATTCCAGTAGTAATTTCGTGTAGTAATAAAGAGGCAATTAGATATGGATAAGCTACAACAACAAATCGCCGAATTAAATGAGCAAATTAAGTTGCTACGTCAGCGATTCGACAGTTTGCCACAACAGGTTGCCAGTGTGGTTCAAGAAAATTATGGTACACCATCGGTTCATCCTGAAACCCATTTTATTGCGGAACATAAGGATGTTTTGTCAGATAAAAATCAATCTTGGTCTAGCCATATGAATGGCAATGAAATTTCTTCGGAATGGCAAATTCGTCGTCTGACGGCTCAGCTTACTACGGCTTATAATCGCATTGCGGCCCTAGAAGAAGAACTTCTAAATCGGCGGATGGCCCGTTAGGATTAGGCTGGTTTTTGATAACTTAGGGCTAAACATTGTCTCAAAATTTATCAAAAATTTTGTCAGAAAATACCTGCAAATTAGTCTGAGATAATCAACAGTTTCTAAGCTAATTAGGCTAGAAGAATTGATTAATTTAAAGGAGTCAGATCCGATGAACTGGCTGACATTTCAACCATCTGAATACAGACTAAACTTAACTTTGAGAACTTAACTAATGCATTATATCGGCATGATTTGCACCAATGGCGGGCAAGATGCCCGCCCCACAGAAGGTTTGTCCCACAGAGGTTTGATGATCGGTTTGATTATTAATTCTGATTAGAAATATTTCCAAAATGCTTCTAAAATATTTCTAATCGAGCTAGAAACTGCTTCATCTTGCCATTAGGTGCTAATTTGTGGTGATAAATTATGGCTAAACTGGCTGCACATCTTTGACGGCAAAACCATGTTTGACAAGTTCTTGTTGCAGAGATTTGGCATTTTCGACGCGATCTACAAACATCACCCCTTTCAAGTGATCCATCTCATGCTGAATTACCCGCGCTAATAAGCCATTAGCCATGAGTCGCTGCGGTTTGCCATCTTCATCGCGATAGACTACTTCCACTTCATCAGGACGCACTACATCCAAAAATACTTCAGGAATACTCAAACAACCTTCTTCGCCGGTCACCATTGCGCCGCCCATATTTTTGACTTCGGGATTAATCAAAATTAAGGGGGGCTGTGATTGATCTTTCAGTTCAATATCAATCACAATTACTTGTTTATTGACACCTACCTGTGGTGCGGCCAAGCCAATGCCATCACTGCTGTACATGGTAATGAGCATATCTTCGCAGAGGCGACGAATTTCATCATTGACTTTGCTAACCCGCTTGGCTGGTTGACGCAATACCCGATCACCGAGTTTGTGAATCGTCAGCGGTGGCTTTTTGACTTTTTCTTTGGGAACATTAATTGTAGTTTTAGTCGCGGGTTTAGTGAGGCTGGAAGTCATAGTTTTTGGAATGAATTTTGTGATAGATTTCGTAATAGATATAGATATGGAAGTTTGATGAGATATAGCTATCAAGTCACTGTCTACATCGATTTTGGGGCATCTTTGAGGATTAATCTCTATTGTGCCACTGGTTACTGGGGATTAGTCTGTTAATTAAATCTTTAATTAGAGCAACTAATAGTTAGAGCAATTAATTTGGCAGAGCCGTGATACTGCTATAGGCAGAAGGGGTCAGGTATTGGGCGGCAACGGCTTGAATTTCATCCACGGTAATAGAGCGGACGATTTCAGGATAATGTAAAGCCACGTCAAGGTTACCCACCACCCGATCATAATAGCCATAGAGTCCAGCTTTTTCGCGGGGTGACTCGCTGGCAAAAATAAACCGATTGGCTACTTGGGTACGAATTTTAGTCAATTCCTCAGGGGTAACCGGGCGGCTATGGGTGAGTTGCTCAATTTCTAGTTGTAAATGTTCTTCCACTATGGGTAACTGGCTCATCATATTGTCAGCGGGCAATTTAGCGGCAATCTGAAAAATGCCCTGCCACCGAAAAGTCATGGTACTAGCGGCAATGCGATCAACTAAGTGGCGCTTTTCCCGCAGTTCCTGAATCAGTCGCGAAGTCCGCCCACCGGTCAGAACAGCACTCAAAATATTGAGCATGATCATGGTGCGATAACTGATCGTGTTATGGCAATGGTGCAATCCGGGTAAGCGCCACCCTAGCAAAAGCCTTGGTTGTTGTAAGTCTTGATCGACTAGTTCACTGCGGCAAATGGAGGCGAAATTAGTTTCGGGTTGATGGTGGGGTATAGTAGGCTGGGGCATGGGATGGGATGGCTGAGCCGCAAAAAAATCAGCTACCACATCGATCATCTGCGCTACGGGCAAATTACCTACTACCACCACGGTCATATTTTGGGGATGATACCACTGCTGATGGAATGACCGCATTTGCGCGGCGGTAACCTGTTCAATTACTGATGTTGGTCCCAAAACTGGGCGACGATAGGGCAATCGGGTAAATAGTTGCTCGGCACTATGGCGATAGAGACGGCGTTCGGGGCTATCTTCACTGCGGCGAATCTCTTCTAGGACTACCAAGCGTTCCCGCTCAAATTCTGCATCAGGAATACTAGCGTTACACACCAGATCTAGTTGCAGCGGGGCGAATTTAGCAAAATCTTGGGGTGCAACATTGATGTAATAGTGGGTGTAATCTTGGCTGGTGGCGGCATTGGTATTCCCACCACAGGATTCAATGGCTTTTTCAAATTCTCCGACCCGTTGGCGCTCTGTTCCTTTAAAAATCATGTGCTCTAAGAAGTGAGCCATGCCATTGATTTCATCGGACTCAAAAGCTGAGCCAACATTAACCCAAATACTCAAATTAACGGCATCAACGGGGATTTGTTCGGCTAAAACCCTTAATCCATTGGGTAAAATCCGCAGTTCGGGCTGGGCTAATTGGGGGCTATGACCTAGCTTAGGTATTTTTAGGGTAGGAGGAACGGCAATCATGATTATAAATGGTTTATATTAAATATTGATGATAAATATGAATATCAAAAGAATAAATATGATGTGTAAGTGAATTTAAATAAAAATCGTGATATTTTTTGCAATTAGAATTTTATTTACAATCATTATAAATAAATTCTAGGTAAGCTGGGCATAGAATTTGTGACACTATACGGCAGCTTAGTTTTCAGGGCTAATTTTAAGCAATCCGAATTAAATTATATTAAAATTAAATGATTTCTGCTTAGGTGAATTAAAGAATCTAGGGTTAGTTCCCATCTTAACCTGTAATTTCTGCAAGTTTACGGATGGATTAGGGGGCAAGTGCGCCGCTAAAGTTATGGGTTGCGACGGGATTGAAATATTGCCACACTATGCACAACGAGACAACGCGATCTCCTAACTGTACTTATTTTTTGTTCATGTTTATGTTTTCTTCAAGTGTTATAGTAAATCAAATTAAGAATGGTACGGCTTTAAGGCATAAATAAAACCACCCCGTCAGGCAGAGCCTGCCACCCCTCCAAGGGAGGGGAAT
>JBAXSK010000131.1:0-11348 GCA_037130765.1 Pseudanabaena sp. ELA607 | reverse complement strand
AAGTGTATCTCTCCAGAGCTACTATGCAAACCAGCGAAGTTCCAATTAAGCCTACAGCACCATCTCCTCCATTTACTGCTGCGACATCAATTAGCCTACCCGATCATAAACAGCTACCCGAATCAGACGGAACCTTTGTGAAAAACTTTCAGGAACACCCACAAAGTATTGTTTTAACTAGCTCGATCACCCCCGTCTTAGACAAATTACATCCCGATGGACGCTACTGCATCGGTCAAGATAGCGGTATCTATTGGCGCATGATGGAACCACCGGAAAAAGGAGCCGAAGCCCCCGACTGGTTCTATGTGCCTAATGTTTCACCGCTTCTCGATGGAGAATATCGGCGCTCCTATGTTTTGTGGCAAGAATTTATCGCACCTTTAATCGTGATTGAATTTGTCTCTGGCAGTGGCAAGGAAGAACGCGATGCCACCCCGCCGAGTAAAACTGAAAAAGCAGGAAAATTCTGGGTATACGAGCAGGCAATCCGGATTCCTTATTATGTGATTTTTGACGGATTTAGAGACAATCTTGAGGCTTATCATTTACTGGATGGTCGCTATGTCAAAATGCAGCCTAATGAGCGCGGACACTATTCCATTATGCCGATGGGCGTAGAATTAGGGCTAAAATCTGAGAATGGCGTAGCTTGGTTGCGCTGGTGGGATGATGCGGGAAATTTGTTGCTGACGGGTGACGAGAGGGCGGTGCAAGCTGAGCAAAAACAGGTGCAAGCTGAGCAAAAGCAGGCAGAAGCTGAGGTAATCGCCAATCAAGAACGTTTAAGGGCTAATCAAGAGCGTCTGGCTAAAGAACAGGCTGAGGTAATCGCGGCTCAAGAACGGGATCAAAAGCAAAAACTAGCTAATTATTTGCGATCAATGGGAATTAATCCTGATCAAATTTGAGAAAGGAATCAAATCACACCAGCTTGAAAGATCTGATTTGCAGTGAGATTTAGTTCTGGAAAAATCTGCGAGATCAGGCGATCGCTATCTTGAAATTTACTAATTTGATATTCTCCATCCACCAAATTACAAACTGATATAGTCGGCTGTTTGGGATTACCAATAAAATTACGCCCACCCAGCGCTGCGTAGTCCACCAGCCAATATTCCGCAATGCCCATTTCTTCATAATCAGCAAATTTCAAATGATAATCATCTCGCCAGTTAGTGGAGACAATTTCGATCGCTAAAGGTATGGACTCACCCTGACTCAGAATTGATTCTTTTTTCCATCGCGGCTCATTAACCAGGTTGGCACGGTTTACCACCAATATATCTGGAAAATATCCAGAGTCTTTGTCTACAGGTCTGACGATCGCTTGGTTAGGAATGAAATATGGTAAGTCCAAACGATCAATTAGACTACAAAGTTTAATTGTCAAAAATCCCTTGGATTCTTCATGTTCGCCAACTGGCTGAGCCATTTTAATAATATTTCCATTGTGTAGTTCGTAACGCACTCCAGAATTTTCAGGAAGAAATTCGACAAATTCATCAAAAGTCGTAACTTTAGGTAAGGTTCGGATCATCATGGCTGTTGTGGCTTGCTGACCATAAAAATAGACGATAAAAATATCGTTGCACTTATAATTATATTATCTCAAAAATTATGCAGCTTTTTTAGTTCTTTAGCTCAAAGTGATAGTGATCAACCCATCTAAAATTGATGCTAGAATTATTGATGCTAAAATTAAATCCATGACTCTCTACAGAGCTACTATGGGAACTATCAGCGCCCCAAATGCCCAAATTTCTAAATCCGCACTGTAGCCCATTTCTCAACGTAATTTACGATTAATTGCTATGACCGTTACCCCTTTATCTCCTAATATTTCTGACACTGCTTCGGTTACCGTAGATACTCCCCTAGTGATTGCGGGACGCAATTTCGGCTCACGGTTAATGACAGGTACGGGCAAATTTGCCAATTTCGGGGTGATGAGAGCCGCCCTAGATGCTAGTGGCACGGAGATTGTCACTGTGGCGGTGCGGCGAGTGCAAACCCAAGCCCCTGGTCATGACGGTTTAGGGGAAGCGTTGGACTGGCAAAAATATTGGATGTTGCCTAATACCGCTGGTTGTCAGACCGCAGAGGAGGCGGTGCGGGTGGCGCGGCTCGGTCGTGAAATGGCAAAGATTTTAGGACAAGAAGATAATAACTTTATCAAATTGGAAGTGATTCCTGATTTAAAATATCTCTTGCCTGACCCATTGGGAACCTGCAAAGCCGCTGAGCAACTAGTTAAAGAAGGTTTTGCGGTATTGCCTTATATTAATGCTGATCCCCGCTTGGCTAAAACCTTAGAAGAAATTGGCTGTGTTACGGTGATGCCTTTGGGTTCGCCTATTGGTTCAGGGCAAGGCATTCGTAATACGGCGAATATTGCTATTATCATTGAAGAAGCTAAGGTTCCGGTGGTAGTTGATGCAGGAATTGGTGTGCCTAGCGAAGCAGCTATGGCTATGGAATTAGGTGCTGATGCGTTGTTGATTAATACTGCCATTGCCCAAGCAAGTGATCCGGTAGCAATGGGCAAAGCAATGGGTATGGCAGCGGTGGCAGGGCGTTTGGCTTATTTAGCCGGACGCATTCCCGTCAAAGGTTATGCCAGTGCCAGTTCCCCTTTAACAGGATTGATCAAGAGTTAGAGCCTAAAATTAACGTCTAAAAAATGGGGTTTAGACCACTAGAGGAATGGATAATTAATTGGCTCACAATTATCCATTCGTCCATACCAGCCAAATTCCTAATTAGCTAAATCACGCACTAATTGATTAAAAAGTTCCCAATCATCCCCTTGGGCAATAGCGTCCCATACATTCTCAATCAGTGGGCGCAGCAAAATTGTCTGGGGATTATAACGGATTAACTGAGTTTGAATTAACTCCAAATCATCAATGGCATGACGTATCAGGAAGCGCTGATATATGTTAGCCCATTCTTGAATCAGAGTTCGTTGCTCTGGTGTAATCGTGGGCGCTAAATTCGTGACAAAATGATCCAAAATCCGCGTCGCATCATCTCGCCAACTAAGAGCAAAACCTTCCCTTAAAGCTACAAAGAATTGATTGTAACCGATTTCTGGCACTTCTGAAAACATCGCAAATGTCGGATCAAGTAACTCTTCTATTTCTGGTTCCGTTAAATGATCGAATCCCAAGCGACGCACCATGATCTCACAGTAACTGCGTTGATAGATTGCTTTAAATTCATTCAATCCGGCTTCGAGATCGGTTTGAGCCATGACTAATTTTAATGGCGACTGCAACATAGACAGATTCCAATAGCAGGCTGCGGGCTGATTGCCATAACAATAACGCCCGCCATAGTCAAAATAAGCCGCCGTAAACCGTGGATTATAATGGGGCATGAAAGCATAGGGACCATAATCAAAACTCTCCCCCGTAATCGACATATTATCGGTATTGAGAACAGCATGGCAGAATCCCGCCGCCATCCATTGTGCCGTTAGGTTTGCCACCCGTTGCACTAATTCTCCATAGAATTGGGCATCTTGATCCGGTTTCTGCCATAGATGGGGATAATAAATCCCAATCACATGATCTAATAATTGACGAATCAGATCGGCTCTGCCAAACCAATGGAGTCGCTCAAATGTCCCAAATCGAATATGAGAACGGGAAAACCGCACCATGACAGAAGAGCGCGTCGGTGAAGGCTCATCATTGCGCCAAAGTTTTTCGCCAGTTTCAATTAAACTCAAACAGCGGGAAGTTCGCACTCCCATTCGATGCAGCGCTTCTGCTGCCAGAACCTCACGCACGCCACCTTTGAGAGTTAAATAGCCATCAGCGTGCCGTGAATAGGGCGTTTTACCGGAACCTTTAGTGCCAAAATCATAAAGTTCCTGATCAATGCCGCGTACCTGACCATAGAGAAAACCACGACCATCACCGAGTTCGGGATTATATTCCCCAAACTGATAACCATGATAACGTAAGGCTAATAATGGACGCACTGACTGGAAATGTCCAAAAGCTTCAATAAAGTGATGATCGGCTACGGCGCTAGGTTCTAAGCCAATTTGGGGCAAGACATCATCATTGCGCCAGCGTAAAATATGTTGCGGAAATTCCGCCGCCGCCACCACATCATAATAATCATCACCAAGGGATTCTAGAGCAGGTTCATAAGTTAAAGCTAAAAAAGGATTAGTCATAGAAAAAGCACGCTAAAAAGTTGGTTATTCCAAAACAATTAAGTTCTAGATCAGTTGTAGTAACGTATAAACGACAAGATTGCAATGTTCTACCATTTTATGAGTTAAAACTAATCAAATAAAAGCTAACTAAATAACTCTGACGATATCCCATAAAATTTACAATTCTTTTTCATTTATGCGTTGTTGTTCATCTTTATTGATAAATCCTATTAATTATCTATTACTTATAACCATTATTTATAAACTTTTGAGGTACGTCTTCAACTTCCCACAATAGTTTCTCACAGGCAAACTATGGGATAGTTTTTGCTTAAATATTCGAGAGTTTTAATTAAGTAATGCTAGATACCAGTTGCGGAGTATTGATTTTTTAACGCACCTATTTCCACAACGATTGCTGCTTCAGGGCTTGGCTTATCATCATTCGCTTCACACGCCCAGATTTTGACTGCTCCATTGATGGAAATCCCGCTCAATCTACATCATTAGGGCTTACGGCTTACAGTTTGAGTTTGATCCAGAGGGGCTTACCGCGCTCTTTGGTGTGACTGGTAAATATTAATGCTTGCCTTGCGGTTGTACTTCAATTATTGCCGACCTCTGGCAAAAACACTTTTGATGATCTCTTGACCATGACATTGAGGACAGCTAATTCCCATAAGTACCTACCTTGGCGAGATTACTCTCTCTATGTTACTGTAACGTTACTTAATTGAAACTCTCAAGACTTTTCTCACCATTTTTTTGTACTTTACTAACCAAGTGACTCTCCAAGTACCGCCTCCCAGCAGTTTTTTTACCTATAGGAATCACCCCCAACTTGCTGTAAACCATGCCCAAGCAAGTTATCCCTTGCTAGATTACTCAGATTCTCATGGTGGTAGATTTTCAGCCTCTCATGTCACACCATACTGAGTAAAACGTCTCAGGTCAACGCCATTAACCATAGCAGGAAAATTAGGGAGGATCTCCCCTTACATCCCATTTTCCCAAATAATGCTAAACAACGCTAAACTATGGCATTAATGCGCCACAACTAAATCTAGAAGTGATCTAGGAGAATTCCATGAGCCAATCCCCTTGGCAGCAACGCCGTAGCGAAATCCGCCAAAAATTCTCTGGGCAGTTCCAAGATATTTCGCAAAAAATTATCAAGAGCCTCAAGCCGAAAGTGATTGGTATGGTGGTTACTGGGATCACGCCCCTATTATTTGGCTGGCTCGCCTATGCCGCTCCCCAAGAAGTGCAACGGCTCGAACGTCAAGCCCAGTCCCTCTTCTTCATGATGCGCGGCAAAGTTAAGCCACCACCGGAAATTGTGATTTTAGCTATTGATGATTCTTCTCTACAACAAGGTGCTTTCTATGATGCCAAAAAACGCCCTTACTTAGAGCCATTCCGTTATGAGCCGTGGAAAAGAGTCGTTTATAGCCAAGCCATTGAAAAGATTCTCCAATCTGGGGCTAAAGTAGTGGCTTTAGATGTCCTCTTTGTGTCGCCTAGTTCCCACGGTGCGAAGGATGATCAAGCACTGCAACAAACCATTAAAAAATATGGCGATAGAATAGTAATTGCCGCTAGTTACGAGCAGTCCACTATTGGCGAAAGCAGCGTTTTACAACTCGCCACCCCTGAAGATATTTACGAAGTCAAAGAAAATTCTCTCGGCTTAATTAACTTTACCCCTGATATAGATAACACTGTTAGACAATGGAAACTTAATCTACCAGCAGATTTGAATTTACGAGTGTTACCCACTTTTTCCCAATCCATTCTCAAGGTTGCTAAAATTAACTATCCCACCCCTAGAGGTAATTTAATTTACTTCTATGGTGGGGATCAAACTTGGTCAGGCGCTAACCAACAAGTTCCCTTTTATTATGTGATTGACCCCGAAAATTGGCGTAATGACATCGTTAAAAATGGACAATTCTTTAAGGATAAAATAGTTTTAGTTGGTGCTACTGCCGCATCTAAAAACGACATCAAACCGTTCCCATTAGGACAAATGCCCGGTATTGAAATCCATGCCAATGCCATTGCCAGTTTAATTGAGAACCGTACCATTTACGAATGGGAACTGCATAGTATTGAGCGCAGTATTTTAGTGATTCTGTTGGCAATTATTTCTGGAATTAGTCTCGTCTTTTTACAGCGTCCTTTGTGGCAATTTAGCGCCGCTTTTGCTTTGTCTTTACTATGGTACGCTGGCAGCTACATTAGTTTTATCTATCTATCCTTCGCTTTACCCGTCGTTCTACCCATTAGCTTGCTGCTGTTGCAGGGGATGATTTTACTCACCACAGGCACGATGACTTCCCAATTAGATAAACGTCACCTGCGCCGTGCTTTAGAGCGTTATGTCGCTGGGCCAATTGTGAACGAAATTATCAATCAACCGGAAGATTATCGCAGCTTATTAGAAGGCAAAGTCATCAAAGCCGCAGTGTTATTTTCTGATATTCGCGGTTTTACCACTCTATCTAGTCGATTGCCTGCGAAACTCTTAATCAAACAACTCAATGAATATCTATCTGCGATGGTAGATGTGATTTTAGACTACCAAGGCACTATCGATAAATACATCGGTGATGCGATTATGGCGGAATTTGGCTCGCCGATTTCTAGAGGCGAGAAAGAAGATGCCATGAATTCCATTTACGCCGCCCTTGCCATGCGCGAAGCCCTAATTAAACTGCGCGAAGAATGGCAAAAAAACAAGAAAATCCCTTTCTCTAATGGCATTGGCATCAACTATGGCGAAGTTACCGTCGGCAATATTGGTTCCCCACGCCGCTTAGAATATGCCGTAATTGGCGATACCGTTAACGTTGCCAGTCGCGTTGAAGGCATGACCAAAGAACTAAATACCGATATTGTCATTACCGAAGCTTTATACGAAGTTGTCAAAGATGAAGTGGATGTCATTGACCAAGGCGAACATACCCTCAAAGGACGCGCTGTGCCCGTGCGCCTCTATGCCTTAATTGGCTTAAAAGGCCAAGATCCCGCCGCCTATAACCAAATCCAATCTGATCTCAAACGGCACATGGCTCTAATTAAGCTACTCCGCCAAGGCGAACTCCCCTCTAGTACTCCAAAAAACAACGATTCTCCTAAAGATCCAACTTAAACCAAGTGCAAGTACCACAAATATATGAAATAATATACGAATGGGAATATACAAATGGGAACCTAGATGATCTTAAACCCTTATCTTGACCTCTTAATCCTGACTGAATTCTGAAATAGTTATGGCGTATTAGTGATACCAAGCTATACCAAATTTCTCGAACCACTAACAGCAAGCAAAATTAATATTACTGCCAGTAAATACCAATAAATAGAGTCAACAAATTTAACCTCAATATCACTAGTTTTAGCCTAGGAACTTCAACCTTAAAACCGCTCTCCACAACGATTTACCCATGATATTCTACCCCTAGCCAATCATATCCCCCATCCACCAAGATTAACTTATGTAAAGAAATACCAAGTTCTAAGAACATTTCAGCACACTGTAACCGTTGACACTGTATAAATTTTCTAGGAGCGCAAGTAGTTTCCTGCGAGTCCGAAGAAAGACGCGCTAAACATACTAAGTGACAAAAAACTTAATGCTTTTATAAGGATTTAGTCTTTTAACATCGGTGTTTTTTAGTGCTATCCTGACTTTTTAGTTTCACATCACTCTTTTATAGATGTGCGACTCGGGGCCCACTCGCATAAAAACGAAAGCCTCACATTAAACTTGCTCTTTTAAACAAATCTATCTAAAAAAGACAATAGGAGAATTGGATCATGCTAGATGCATTCGCCAAAGTGGTTGCTCAGGCCGACGCAAGAGGTCAGTTTGTTAGCGCTTCTGAAATTGATGCTTTGTCTGGAGTTGTACGTGAAGGCCTCAAGCGTATTGATGCCGTAAACCGTATCAGCGGTAGTGCTTCTTCCATCGTTGCTAGCGCTGCTCGTGCTTTGTTTGCAGAACAGCCTCAATTGATCGCTCCTGGTGGCAATGCTTACACCAACCGTCGTATGGCAGCTTGCTTGCGCGACATGGAAATCGTTTTGCGTTATGTAACCTACGCTATCTTCGCTGGCGATTCCAGTGTATTGGATGATCGTTGCTTGAACGGCTTGCGCGAAACCTACCAAGCTTTGGGCGTACCTGGTGCTTCCGTAGCTGCTGGCGTACAAAAGATGAAGGAAACCGCCATCGCTATCGTTAACGACACCAACGGCATTACCCGTGGCGATTGTAGCGCTATCGTAGCTGAAGTTGCTGGCTACTTTGATCGCGCTGCTGCTGCTGTTGCCTAGTTTGATCTTGAACTACGCCGAATTGTTGTAGCTTCTTAATTTCTAGACTTACAAGCAAAGCTGAAAGCAATTATGTCACTTTTATGGGTGATGTATAACTTGCTGTGCCTTCCTTAAAACTATCTTTCGACTTTCAACAAGTTTCAAAAATATATTTGGGAGAAAATCCGACTATGAAAACCCCTTTAACCGAAGCCGTAGCCGCCGCCGATTCTCAAGGTCGTTTCTTGGGTTCCGCTGAATTGCAAGTTGCTTTTGGTCGTTTACGTCAAGCCGCTGGTAGCTTGGAAGCTGCTAAGGCATTGGCTTCTAAGGCTGACAGCTTAGCTTCTGGCGCTGCTAATGCAGTGTACCAAAAATTCCCTTACACCACCCAAACCCAAGGCAACAACTTTGCTGCTGACCAACGTGGTAAGGACAAGTGCGCCCGTGACATCGGCTACTATATCCGTATGGTAAGCTATTGCTTGGTTGCTGGTGGCACTGGCCCTATGGATGAGTACCTCATCGCTGGTTTGGCTGAAATCAACCGCACCTTTGACTTGTCTCCTAGCTGGTATGTTGAAGCTTTGAAGTATGTCAAGGCTAACCACGGTGTAACTGGCGATGCTGGTACCGAAGCTAATTCCTACATCGACTATGCTATCAACGCTTTGAGCTAGTCTCTTAATGCATTACAGTGCGCCAAAGTGATTATAAAAGCTGAGCTAAATTAGTTACTTTACGACTTAAATGATGAGAATGCCCCCTGAAGGATCATATGTCATGATTCTTAGGGGGTTAATTGTTTGAGCCGACTAATTTAGCTCCAATAGAATAGGATCAATAATTAAGTAGGTATTTGCGGAAAACATCATGCAGGGTGCACAGTTAACAGTTGACCAAGCCATCACAAATTTGCGTAGTGAAGATACGGGATTGAGATTTTATGCGGCTTGGTGGTTGGGAAGATTTCGGATTAATACCCCAGAAGCCGTGGATGGTTTGATTGCGGCCCTAGCTGACGAAGATGATCGCACTGAAGCAGGTGGTTATCCTTTGCGACGTAATGCGAGTCGTGCTTTGGGCAAGTTGGGAGAGCGTCGTGCCGTACCGCCATTGATTGCTTGTTTAGATTGCAGTGATTATTATGTGCGGGAAGCAGCGGCTCAATCTTTAGAAATGCTGGGGGATTTATCCTGTGTGCCAGCATTAATCGAACGCTTGCAAATTCCGGAAAGTAGCGATTTACCGGCAGGACAACCATTAACCGAACCTTATGACGCGATTTTAGAAGCTTTAGGCACTCTAGGGGCACAAGAAACAATTACTGATGTGCAGAAATTTGTGAACCATCCAGTAGTGCGGGTGCAGTGTTCGGCATGGCGTGCGATGTACCAACTCACTGGTGATACTAGCTATGGAAATCAATTAATCAATGCTTTGTCCCATAAGGATTTGCAATTACGACGGGCGGTGTTGAGTGATTTAGGGGCGATTGGCTATTTGGCAGCGGCCCAACCCATCGCAAAGACTTTGGCTGAAAATAGCTTGAAGTTAATTGCTTTGAAAGGTTTATTAGAGAAACAAGTGCAGGGACATCGGGAATCTGATGGCTATCTTTGTGCTGGGGCCAAGGAAGTTATGGCGGTGATGGATGACTTGTTATAGATGAATTTTGCCAGATACAGCTATTTGCAGTTTGATGGGACAGAGATTTGCTAGTTATTAAAATTTGCTAGTTATTAAGAATAGTTAATTAAAATTAATTTGAGACTGGCATAATTTGGCGTTAATGAGTGTCACCCCTTAAAATATCTGATTTTCACTCAAAATCCCTAATTTATATGTTAAAAATCCCAAGCCATGATTACAACCTGCCCACAGTAATAGCAAATAGTGATCACCAATAGGAATTGCCCAAATCAAATCCCCAAAACCTGTTTACCATGACTAATCCCCCTGTTGATTCCACAATGAATATGACTCAAAATCCCCCGACATCCGCTGCATCGGAAGCATTATTAGATAATTTACTCAGAGAAATTCAGCAAGCCCCTTCGGCTCCCAAATTGGCCCAAGCGGTGCAAAATTTAGCCGATCAACAGTTGCTGGGTGGGATTGATGCATTGATTGAAGCTTTGTCCTATAACAACCCTGGAGCGGCGGTGGCGGCGGTGGATGGTTTGGTCAAGTTGGGTAAAGTAGCCGTTACGCCGTTATTAGAAAAACTAGATGGGCATAACTATAGTGCGCGGGCTTGGGCAATTCGGGCCATTGCTTTGATTGGCGATGCTCGGGGACTAGCAACTTTATTGCAGGCACTGCGGGAAGATTTTGCCTTAAGTGTGCGCAGGGCAGCGGCTAAGGGAATTGGTGCATTACATTGGCAAGAAATTTCTGCCACAGAGCGTGATGATGCACAGCGCCAAGCTTGGACGGCTTTACAGCAGAGTCTGACCGATGAAGAATGGGTAGTGCGTTATGCCGTGGTGGTGGGCTTGCAATTATTAGCTGAAGCGGTGGCCACTGATCCGGAGGGGCATGGCGATTTAGCACCTCAGCAGTTAGCAGCTAAACGGGAATTGATCACGGCTATAGGTCAAGATTTAGATTCTAGAATTACTCAAGAACCAGAAATCGCCGTCCAAGCAAGACTCGCTTTAGCGCTTGAAATTATAGAGCGCTTGAAAGTTGACCTAGTTTAAGGTAGATAGCATTTGTAAATATTTTTGACTATTAGCTTTTGCTAGTAAGGCATTAGTCAGGGTATAGTCATTTAAAATTATTTTGGCACATTACAAGCACTTGACCACCCCCCGCCTGCGGCGTACCCCTCCAAAGGAGGGGAATT
>JBAXSK010000130.1:0-11512 GCA_037130765.1 Pseudanabaena sp. ELA607 | reverse complement strand
CACTTGACCACCCCCCGCCTGCGGCGTACCCCTCCAAGGGAGGGGAATTACAGACAAGATTAAAATTCCCCTCCCTTGGAGGGCGGGGTGGTGTTATTTATTGCTTTCAAATCGTGCCATTCTTACTTTGATTGACTATAAACACAAATAACCACAACAAAAAAACGCCCTCCTAGGCTGAGGGCGTAAAGTGTAGAGTTTGGATGGGAAGTGGAAACTAATACCTAGCAGCAGATTTAGCTATTTCTTATCGTTGCTAATAGTGCTAATCCTGAAGGAGCAAAACTGTGAGGGTTAGCCGACTTTGATTAGGCTTAAGCCAAGGATAAGAATTTTTATTATGTGTTGATAGTTACAGATCCTACGGTATTTGTCAATATCTGATGACCTAATTAGACCAAAATGTAATGGCCCCAAGGGTTTAATTTGATCCTAAAGAGCCATAAATCACCAGAGTCATTTTAGTCATTGCTTTGGTAGCGCTGCCAATATCGCGGTTGATTGTCACTTCTAAACAAAAATTCTTGATTGGGTTCATTATGGGCAAGGGCACGGCGACGGAGCCACAGACGAATTGCCTCATTGAGAATTGTACCCATCTCATCAGCGATGCCTGCTTCGACCATTTCCGCCAACAGCGGCGCATCTAAATAATTGGCAAAAGTTTGCTCTAGCCCCATGGGTGAACTCAAGGGGAGTATTTCTGACGGTAATGGGACTACCGCAGCATGGGGTATGGTTTCAGCTATGGGTAAGCTAACCGGAGCAGTGATTTCCGTTGACTGAGCTTGCTCAGGGGTTTTACGTTGCAAAGTCAGAAAGCCTAAAACCACTTGAATCGGCACCATCACTAAAAGTACCGACAACAGCAAAATAGCTAGGGTAAAAGTACTCAAAGCCTTGCCATATAGCAATAGCAAAGCCAGCAGCAAGAATATCACCGAGCCTGCCACCAGAAAACCATAGGCAAGGGCGTGGACATCTTTTTTTGATTGCGGGGGCAAGTTAGCTGCTTGTTGTTGCGGCTGAACTACGGTGAGCAAGAACATGGCCACAATAAATTGGGCCCCCCCACTGAAAATATATAGTCCGCAAAGTAAGGCGAAATCGGGATTGATGTTGCTCATCAAAAAGTCAATCTGTAAGTAGTGATGGGGGACGTGAACTTAGCCTCAGCTTAGCCGCCACTGAATAAAGCGCGGTAATTTAGGGGAAACTTGATTTCCAGAAAAAATCATTTCTAGAAAATTAGCTCCAGCAATAGCAGAGCAACTATTTGATCAACTTAATCATTCCACTCACCTCGTGGCGGTACAACAGGATTCATCGTCAGAGGACGGGAGCGATCCGATTCTTTGATCGCCCGACGTTGTAACCACTGCCGAATTGCCGTGTCAATTACCTGACTCGGATCGCTACTGACTTCTGCGAGTTCCGCCAACAGTGCCGGATCAATGGCCACAGATTTTGATTCTGGGGCGTTATCGGAATCAGAAAAGTTAGGATCGTTAGACATGACCATCGCGAATAAGGGTGACGAGGTAGGTTGCCAAGGTGATTGCAGTTGCTGTCTGCTGAGATTGCATTTCAAGGCTTGGTTATCAATGCTTTGCAATCAATTTTTCTGCTGCTAATTAGTTGTTCTAATTAGTTGTGCGCCAATCTAGTGATATGAAATTAATTATATGCAATTAATTATATTTGACTAAATTACGATGCAGTAGCTATGGGCAGCAACAACGGCACATCAATACATTGATTTTATAGAAGTTTGGGCAGGACAAACGGTAAATTAAATCAACTGCACTAAGGAATTTAGGTTAATTAGGACTTTTCTGGTGAGGAATTTGGCGAATTATGGGCCGGTGCGAGGGCTTGACGATAACGCCATACGGCAATTACTAAAAACCCCAGATAAGTTGCGCCCTGTAAGGCATAAAGCTGATCACGGTAACCTAGCAATGCTTTGAGAATGATGCCGGGGAAGCCTTTATCGGGCAAAATCTGGTGTAAATTCCAGATTTGCGGTCCGAGAATGCAGGTGGTGGCCGTAGCTGACCAGCACCAAGATTGTCCCGTGAGTTGTTGCCAGATCAGTGCCGCTTTGTCACCGTGGGATAACACGCTGAGCCACAGCCCTGCCACGATCAACAGCAAAAATCCCCCTAAGACCTGAAAAAACAACCGCAGATTCAGTTTAACCCCAAACCGAAATAGGGCGACACCAATACCAACTGCCCCCAATAGTCCCAGCATTGCGCCCAAGATGGGTAGCCCACCGGCTTGCAACTGGGCCCCAAGGAATACCACCACCTCAATACCTTCGCGCACTACAGCAATTAACACGAGGCTAAACACTGCCCATGCCCCAGAACCTTGCCCTGAAGCTGGTATGGCAGGGGGCGTAGTATTTGGTGGTGTGGTGGGAGGCGATGTAATTTGCAGCGTTAAGTCAGGGACTGAGGCCACAGGGGCACGATCTAAATTACGGCTAAGGGTTTGTTCAATTTCGCCTTTTAAAGATTTAGCATTTTGGGTCATCCACACCAGCATCCAACTCAGCATCGTGATCGCAAACAACCCCAACCCACCCTCTAAAACCTGACGATAGAATTTAGACCATAACAGCCCTAGGGAGCTAGTCAAATCAAGGGCTTGACCACCGTGGAGCAAACTATAAATAAATTTGGCATCTAAAGCACCATAAAATAAACTGCCCACCACAGTACTGATCCCTAAACCCGCCACAATGCCCCACCCTACAAAGGGCTGAAGCTCCTGCCGCTGACTTTTTTGCAGATAAGCATTAACAATACCTACTACCAAAGCGGCTTCCACCCCTTCCCGCAGGGTAACGGCAAATGGGGCAATCAACAAACCCAGATCATCACTCATATTTAGAAAAATATTTAGAACTAATTACAGCCAAATTGAGAATTATTCACCTCGCAGCAACCGAATTTGGGCAATCATAAAAATTGCCGGAATAATACGCCCATAATTAGTGGCAATGGTGCGCCATCCCAAGTCCGCAAAAAACAAGCCCCACAAAGTCGGTGTCAGCAGGGCAAATACGGTACGGGCGGCAGTGTATTGGGTGGCGGCGGCGACCATACTGCGTTTGGCTAAGTAGGTGGTGACATAGGCTTGGAAGCGAGTGGCAATGGCAACTCCGCCAGCTTGGAGTAGTTCGCGCCCCACTTGATAGGTGGCAAAATGCCATGCCATCTGCCGCGCCAATAGATTTAAAATCATTGGCCTGAGTACCGCAGTAATGGCTAAAGCGCTACCACCTTTGACGACTAAACTGAGGGGATTACGTTGAATATCAGGGGGCAGCGTCTTTTGTAAGTTGGCTTCGGTGAGGGCTTGCTGTAAGGACTCATTGAGGGCAGATTTTTCGGTAACGGGGAGTTTTTGCCAAGAGCGTTGGATTAGATTCAGAAATACTTCGGACTCCATATCGGCAATGTCTTGGGACTGGGCATACTGAATCTGGAGATGCTGACAAACTTTTTCAAGGACGTGACGATAGCTGAGGTTTTGGCTTTGCCCGCGTAACACAGTGAGACCATCAGCGGCTAAAAACCGAAACCGACTACTAATACTGAGCATCAACTCATAGCGAGATTGACTTTTGACCTCAATGGTAGTTGGTGTGTTTACATAGTCAATGGGGTTAAACTGCCGTCGAAATAATAAATCGGCTAATTGATGTAATTCTTCTTCGGTGGCTAGCTCTAGGGCTACCCATAGCTCATCCATGATTTGATCCATAGTATTGATCCATGAAACTGGTCAATTCATTTGCTTGCACTCGACCAAGCAGCTAAAGCTATTTGCACGGCGACTATCTATCACCTTAATACATATTTGCTTGCAACTGTATCGGGGGTATATTGACTAGATTATCTTGGTTTCTGACTCGATTAAAGTCTCAGTCTAGCTCTAACGCAATTAACCAGCTAGACGAAACCCACAAGATAAACTTGCAAGATCAATCCATTGAGACAATATTCCTTAGGTGGTTTTATCGCTATGTCTGCCACAATAGCAGCACATTAACAACCAATGATCATTTAATCTAAGAAACCATTTAAGAATTACTTTCTAAAGTCAAAGACTCTAAGAGATCCCCCTCAATCCTCCTTAAAAAGGGGGAAGAAGATAATTTAATTGATGCTCACCCCTTTCGTAAAGGGGCTGGGGGGATCTAGATAATTCTTAAATGCTCTCTAAAATCAACTCGATCCAACTCCGGCTCAAATCAAACGCCAGTTCTCAATACTGACCACCACATTGACCTTGACTTATCAATTGCCTATCTTTGTTGCCCTATGCTCAACGTCTCTAACCGTAATAGTCTCTGGGCTAGTATTGTTGCCGAAGAAATACATCGCTGTGGGGTACGCACGGTGGTGATTTCCCCCGGGTCGCGTTCTACCCCTTTGGCGATCGCCATTGCTGCCACCCGCAACGCCACCAAAGATACTGCTAGCCCTTTACGGATTGTGGTGCAACTGGATGAACGGTCAGCGGCATTTTTTGCCTTGGGTTTAGCGAAAAAAACTCGCAGTCCCGTGGCTTTGCTATGTACTTCAGGAACGGCAGCAGCCAATTATTTCCCTGCCGTAGTGGAGGCAAATTATAGCCGAGTGCCCTTATTGGTGCTGACTGCGGATCGTCCGCCGGAATTGCGGGAATGTGGTGCGCCGCAAACCATTGATCAGATTAAGCTCTATGGGAATATGGTGCGTTGGTTTATAGAAGTGGGGATTCCCGATGTCAGTCCCTTTCGGTTGCGTTATGTGCGGTCAATCACTGGCAGAGCTGTTCATGTTGCCGCTGGCTTAGCCGAAATTCCCGCTGGCCCAGTGCATCTCAATTTTGCTTTTGCCGATCCGCTGCCGCCGTTGCCAGTCCCTGATGATGTGCCCGACGATTTACCCCAGATTGCCCCTAATGCTTGGTATGGCGGTCAGGGTAAAGTACCGAGCTATGCTTCATTCAAAAAAGAGCCACAACAAGCCACCCCTTATAACACCATTGTCAAAGGGCAAATCTATCTGCCCAAAGATCTGCTGGCTACCTTAGCCAATCAAATGATCGCCCACCATCGCGGCATTATTATCGTGGGGGTTAGTGCGGAATTACCCCATCAGTTTGCAGCGGCGGTGAAACAGTTAGCGATCACGACGGGCTATCCGCTGCTAGTCGAAGCCACGGGCATGGATCGCCGCGATACCATTAGTCATTATGATACTTTTCTCAAAGCGCCCCATTTTGCCCGCGATCATGCGCCAACTTTGGTGATTCGATTTGGCGCTATGCCCACGTCTAAGGGATATTTATTGTGGCTAGAACAACATATCGCCTGTTTGCAAATGGTGGTGGGGACAACCAATAGTGATCCGACCCACGGCCGTACCCAAGCGATTAACGTCGATCCAGTACTATTTTGTCAGCAGATGACAGAATATCTCACCACCTATGGCCCCATGGGTTGGCAGTCTCCCCAATGGCAAAGGGATTTTGATTGTGCCAATGCCCTAACCGAAGGTGTGATGGCAGATTTTTTACGAGAGATGTCTGGGGACAGCTTAGCCACTAGCCGCTATGGTGACTTAACCAATACGACTAATGCCGATGGCATCGCTGATTCGTACCATCAAGATCAACTAGAGGCAGGCAAATTATTTGAAGGCAAAGTATTTGCGGAATTAGCTGCTTGGTTGCCGGAACATACGCCGATTTATATTGCTAGCAGTATGCCAATTCGGGATTTGGATACATTTTTTCATCCCCAGCGCCATCTGCCAGTTTTAGCCAACCGAGGTGCTAACGGGATTGATGGTACTGTGTCTAGCGCTTTGGGGGCAGCATGGGGCAGTGACCAGCCTTTGGTGCTAGTTTGCGGTGATTTAGCTTTTTACCATGATCTTAATGGTCTGCTAGCTGCCAAACAATATGAGATTAATTTAACGATTATTCTGCTCAACAATGATGGCGGCGGCATTTTCGAGATGTTACCCATTGCCGAATTTGATGAATATTTCACAGAACTATTTGCCACACCCCACGGGTTGGCATTTCGTCCCATTGTCGAAGCCTATGGTTGCAGTTATGTGGCCATTGCCAACTGGGTACAGTTTAAGCGCGAAGTATTACAAAGTTTGCAGCGTCCGGGCACTAAAGTTTTAGAATTAACTACGGATCGGCAATTCAATAAAAACTTACGCCGCCAATTCACGCAAATAGCTACTGAAGCCGTGGATCAATGGTATTTAAGTAAAGACAAAAAAAGATGATTTTAGTTCTAATAAATTAGGTATTTTTCTGGCTCATGGTGTATGCCATATAGACGAAATGGACTGTAATGTAATAGTGGTTTCAGTGGTTTCTAAGTTTAAGGCAGCGCCACCAGTAGCAAAATATTTATGAAAATTCAGCAGGCAAATTGGTTATCTGGTCAAAAATGGCAGACCGATCCAGTCAATAATCAGGATGATGGAAGATTTGAGCCGCAATTGATCCTAGTTTTTGGTGACACAGATTTACTGCAAACCGTTGAGCCAATCCAAGCCCTCAAAGAGTTATATCCCCAAGCCCATCTTTTAGGCTGTTCCACCGCTGGCGAAATTTATGATGTGCAGGTTCGGGATCATTCCCTCGTCGCCACGGCTATAGAATTTACCAAAACTGCAATTACCAATCATCAAATTCACCTTAAACCTGATGAAAATAGTTTTCAGACTGGGGCTAGGTTAGCGCAGCAATTTGCCCCCGAAGGATTGGCGCATCTGTTTGTTTTGTCCGATGGTTTGCACATTAATGGCAGTGAGTTGATTAGCGGTTTACGCTCGGCATTACCCGCAGCGGTGACGATTACCGGTGGTTTGTCGGGGGATGGGGCTAGGTTTGCCCAAACTTTGGTGTTGAGTGATGATCACATTGCTAGCGGTCTGGTGGCGGCGGTGGGCTTTTATGGTCAAAATCTTAAAATTGGTTATGGTTCCGTTGGTGGTTGGACAGCTTTTGGACCAAAAAGAACTGTGACCAAATCTGCGGGAAATGTACTTTATGAATTAGATGGTCAATCTGCCTTAGCCCTATACAAAAAATATTTAGGTGAATATGCCTCAGGGTTGCCTGCTAGTGGGTTATTGTTTCCCCTCAATTTGTATAACGACGCTGGTGATGACGCAGTTGTCCGCACCATTTTGGCCGTAGATGAAGCCGCACAAAATCTCACTTTTGCCGGGGATCTGCCTGAGGGTAGTGTCGTGCAATTAATGCAAGCTAATTTTAATCGTTTAATTGATGGGGCAATGGCAGCGGCGCAAAATAGTTTAGTTACTAATTCGGTTAGTAATTCTGATGCGGTTCCTATGGCCAACCACCCCCCCCAATTAGCTATTCTGATTAGCTGTGTCGGACGTAAATTAGTTTTAAAACAACGCATTGAAGAAGAAGTAGAAGGAGTCAGGGAAATTCTTGGCCCCACAGCCATATTAACTGGCTTTTATTCCTACGGTGAAATTGCCCCCAGCGCCCAAGGTAAATGCTGTGAATTACATAATCAAACCATGACTATTACTACTTTCATTGAGTCATAAGCCAGAGAGAGCAATCAAAAAACAATGCACCGTCTTCTTCAGCGCCAGTTAAAAAGATATTTAGGAGATATTGATCCTAATTCTCACCAATGGCAAAATCTGCAATGGCAAAATTTTTTAAATGCAGTTGATGATGCTTACTGTCAGTATGAAAATGATCATTATATGATTGAACGCTCCTTAGAATTGAGTTCTGAAGAGTTACTACAGACTAATAATCAATTAAGAGATTTACTCAAAACAGTTGAGGCACAGGTCACCCAACGTACTGCGGAATTAACTGAAGCAAATATTGAACTAGAACGCACTTTAATTGATTTAAAAAAGGCTCAAACTAATTTAATTCAAGCGGAAAAAATGTCTTCTTTAGGTCAATTAGTAGCAGGTATTGCCCATGAAATTAATAACCCCGTTAATTTTATTCATGGTAATTTAGCTTATCTGCGGCGCTATATGAATGATTTAATGGCACTGATTGAAGTCAGCCTAGAATATCAGCCCAAATTAACTGAAATTATGGCGGATAAGCTAGATGAGGAAGTAGATTTAGAGTTTGTCCAAACTGATTTACCGAAGCTAATTAAGTCTATGGAAGTGGGCACAAATCGTATTCGTGATATTGTGCTTTCTTTGCGAAATTTTTCCCACATGGATCAAGCCGATTTAAAATTAATTAATATTCATCAGGGTTTAGATGATACTTTACTAATTTTAGCCCATCGTCTCAAGCTTAAATCTAATGGTTGTGAGATCAAAATCATTAAAGAATATAGTGATTTACCTTTAATTAACTGTTATGGTGGTCAACTAAATCAAGTATTTATTAACATTTTAGCTAATAGTATTGACGCTATCGAAGAATCAATTCAACAAACGGAAGCGCTGCACCCATCATGTCCTCGTAATCAATCATTTATTAAAATTAAGACTGAATTGATTGATCCAGATTGGATTGCTATTAAAATTAGTGATAATGGTTTTGGCATCCCAGAATCAATTCAAGCGCAAATTTTTGATCCATTTTTTACCACTAAACCTGTGGGTAAAGGGACAGGCATGGGCATGGCCATTAGTTATCAAATTATTGTCGAAAGGCATCAAGGGGATTTGCAATTTACTTCAATTCCGAGGCAAGGCACGGAATTTCTCATTAAGATTCCCGTTAATTGTGCTAAGTCTAAATAGCATTATTTTCTATCAACAAAAACAAGAGTGTATTCTCAGCACTGGAACACACTCTAATGTTTTGCAAAAAGTCATTTTGAGATCTATGCTTCGCCGTCTTCTTCGGTAGCTTCTTCTGTCCCGGGATAGTAGAAACCAGTGTTACGACCGGTAAGGATCGATTTACCCAAAGAAATTGCTCGCTGAGCGTGGACGGCAGCTTTACGCTTCCATGCCGCTTTACGAATATCACGCTTGGACTTGGAGGTGCGTTTCTTAGGAACTGCCATAGTAATACAAAATTTTTGACAACTTTTCTAGTATAGCTTATTTCTAGACATTCTAGCTAGTATTTGCTTAAATGCTTCTGCTAAAGCTGCTTATCAAAGCTGAATTTCTATGGCAAGAAGTTTCTGGATTAGGGGCAAAAAAATTTACGTCATTTCGCGTAAATTTTGCCTAAATTTAATCTGACGGGGCTTGAGAGACACAAGCATTTGGCTATATACTGGTGTGGAAATTGGAACTGCTAGTTAGCCAAATGCCTGAAACAAGCCAATTAGTCCTTAGCCCAAGATTGTCATTAAACTTTTAAAAATAATTACGAAATGCATTAAAAAAACGAATCAAACTTTTAAGAATTTCTTAAGAGTTGTTAAGGTGCTGGTTTATGGTGGAAGTTGACAAATAAGCTTTGTATGGGCTGACGGTTAGCTTCATGTACCCTTTAGACTTAACCTTTTAACTAGCTGTATGGGCTGAAGAATTTGCTGGCTAAGAGGTCTGACTAAAAACTATTTAATCAGTAATTTTTTAGCATAATCAATTGGTGGTGTAGATGCTCAGTATATTTCCTAGATTTACCCTGTAGAGGTTTATGTGATGGCCGCAACTGTTATTGGCAAGTGGGGTAATAGTTTAGGGGTACGGATTCCCCAAAATTTGGCTAAGGAAGTGCATTTAGCTGAAGGTGTGGCAATAGATTTTGAGGTGTTGGATGGCAATTTGCTGATGAAGCCGAGCCAGAAAAGATATTATTTGCTTGAAGAGATGTTGGCAGGCATCACTGCGGAAAACCGTCATGGTGAAATGGACAGCGGTTTCGCAGTGGGGCATGAAGTTTGGTAGAGACTAGACTACATCAGCAGAATTTGTATATTCCTAGGCGTGGGGATATTGTTTATTTGAATTTAAGTCCCACGAAGGGGCATGAGCAGAGTGGGCATCGACCGGCGTTTGTGCTGTCGCCCTTGACTTATAATCAAAAGACTTTTTTGGGTTTGTTTATGCCAATTACGCGGCAACAGAAGGGTTATCCTTTTGAGGTGGTTTTGCCGTCAGATTTGCAGGTGCAGGGGGTAATTTTAGCCGATCAAATTAAATGTTTAGATTGGCAGGTGCGGGGGTTGAAATATATTGAATGTGTGCCAGAAAGTATTGTCGAAGAAGTGCAGGGGAAGGTACAGGCTTTGCTGTTGTAGTTTGAGTATTTAAGTTCAAAAAATTGTCAACTGAAATAACCATGCGTCTTAATCGATTAACTATTAAAAATTATAAGAAAATCGATTATTTAGAAATAGATTTTCCTAAGCCTTTGATGCCTCATGATCCAGATGTTTTTATTTTGGGCAGTCGTAATGGCGGCGGTAAAACCTCAGTGCTGGAGTGCTGTGCCTTGCTAGTTCTAGAAGGGATTATGCCATGGTCATCAGATGGATTTAGTATCATTGGTAAAAATCAAGAGTTAGATCTTGCTAATTCTCTGATTAAAGCAGGTACTGAAAAAGCCGTGATTACAGGCTATTTTGAAAAAGATTCTGAAAGTAATATAGATCGTTGCTCGGTGTCATTAACAATTAATAAAGAAGGTTTTCAAAAAGCAGAAATCGAGGGAAATAAGTCTTTATTTGAAATAAAAGTTCTTACCAATCCTCTGATATTTGGTCAGCTTATTAACCCAATTAATGACATACTTGGCTTTTCTAGTAATTCATTTGTGACAGCGCCTTTAATATTTCTAAATAGCTATAGAAAAACAGAAAAAGCTAATCCTGAAGTGGGGATGATGGTAGATCGTAAGACTTTTTACAATCCCAAAAATTCAGAATCTATGCAAATGCACATCACAAATTTATTGTTTAAAACTCAAGTTTTAAGTGCTTTTATCAAAACTAATCAGTTAATTGATTTTGGTACATCTGATCCTGAGTCAGCAGCTAACACTATAGAGAAACTAAATCAAATTACTAAGCGTTATTCCGGTGGAGAAATAGGGGTTTTAGCTCGCAGTGATAATACTTTTGAAATCCGTATTAAGCATGATGGAGGGCAGAAAAGCTTTCCTTTTGACGGGCTTAGTTCAGGGCAAAAAGAAATAATTACCACGCTCTTTTTAATATGGAATAATACCCAACATCAGCCTTCTATTGTATTAATTGATGAGCCAGAGTTACACCTAAATAGTGAATGGCATCGCGACTTTGTAATGCAGCTTTGCAAATTAGCACCACAAAATCAATACATTTTAGCCACACATTCTGAAGAAATATTTCGCTCTGTCGATCAAGAATATCGCGCTATTTTAGTCCCTGATGATGGTGATGAATCATGAGAGCATCTGCTGGGGGTAATTCTCAAGATATTCTTCAAAAGGCACGCCATAAGTTATTTGTTGAAGGAGGTGATGATTCTCTTGATATTAAAGTTATACAAAAGCTTTTAGATAATAATGA